>JAZRKS010000310.1:0-5369 GCA_045646445.1 Eubacteriales bacterium
TGGTGTAGCCTGCCCAAATGGCGTCGGTGTCAACGGTGAGGTCGAGCACTTCGTTGCGAATGGGGTCGCCTACTTGAATGTAATAGTCTCCCTCGCGCTTTTCGAACGCATCGGAATAGAACATGCCGCCCTGACGGGTGATGCAAATGCCCTCGGGACTGTTGTGCAGGTTGACGTTGTAAAGAGAACCGCAATCCCAAAGGCCGTTCTCGTTCATAAACTCAAGAATACCGTCGAGCTGGTCAATCACGTCCTCGGCTTTTGCATCGTAATGCATCGAAAAAGCAATGGCGGGAACGCCCAGACGTGCCGCCTCAAAAATGGCGCCAACGGTGCCGGAGTAGGCAATATCGTGCCCGAGGTTGTAGCCGCGGTTGATGCCGGAAATGACAAGGTCATATTCCTTTCCAAGACCTGTAATGCCAAAACGGACGCAATCTGCAGGGGTGGAGTCCATTGCCCAAGCTTCTACGTCGCCAAGACGGGGTGTGCGCTTGATTTCCACTTCGCGGAAGAAATCAATGGCTTGGCTTTTTCCGCTTTGTTCAATTTTGGGTGCAACAACGGTTACCTCGCCAAGGGTCTTTGCCCAATTAACAAGGTGAGGGAGTGCAGGAGCGGCAATGCCGTCATCGTTTGTAATCAGTATTCTCATAGCCATCCTTCGTTATTTTCCTTATAGTTTTTCAGTCTTTCGTCTGCTTGTGCAAGCATCTTTTTTACGTCGCGCTTGCTGTGCAGGGTTGCGCCTGCGGCACAGTCGTGTCCGCCACCGCCCCAAAGCTCTGCAACCTCGTTAACGGTAACAAAGCGAGAGCGCAAACGCACGCGAATCTCGTCGCCCGGTCCTTCAATAAAGGCAAGCCAAATTAAGCTATCCTTAATGGAATCCATAAAGGAGACGGAGGCACTTGCTTCTTCCATCGAAAGTCCAAACTTTTCTTGCATTTTATGGTCGACGTAAAGATATGCCACGCCGTTTTCGGTCATTTTAATCTTGCCCAGCATATAGCCGTGGAAGCGCAGATTTTTGTAGTCCTTCATATAAAGGTGCGCGTAAATGTGGTCAACGTCCACACCCAAGTCGAGCAGCATCCCCGCATAGCGCATAGTGTCGCCCGATACCGAACGGAAGCGGAAACGGCCCGAGTCGGTAACCATACCCGTGTAAATATAGGTTGCGGCTTCTTTACTGATTTTGAGCTCATCGCGGAATGCATAGTAGAACTCTGCAATCATTTCGCAGGAGGAGGATTTGTGCTCCTCTACCCAAGAAATTTCGGTGTAGGGACGGTTGTCGATGTGGTGGTCAATGCGAACCACCTCGCGGCAGAGCGCGTATTTGGGGTTGGAGATGCGATCGCTGGTTGCGGTGTCGATAACAATGCCGAGCGCGGTTGCATAGTATTCATCGTCCACGGGGGCATCCTCGTCACCGAGGAATGCTACGTAGTCCGAATAGTCGGCATTGAGAAGAAGGATCTCCTTTTCGGGGTAGGTCAGGCGCAAGATCTCGCGCAAGCCCTTGGTGGAGCCGACCGCGTCGCCGTCGGGGCGCTTGTGGCGAAAGATAATGATGTGCTCGTATTCCTTAATTTTGTCAAGAATGCGTCTCATATTTTCAATTTGCATTATTTGTTACCTCCAAGTGCTTTGAGATCTTCAAGCATTGCCATTGCCTCGTCGCGATCCTTCAGGGTTGCGCCGCTTGCCTTGGCGTGTCCGCCGCCGCCGTATTTTTTGGCAATGGGGTTGATGTTGTGTATGCCGGAGCGAATTTCGCAAAGCACGCCCTCGTCGGTTTCGGTAAAGTTGACCCAAGTGTCAATACCGCGAATCTCGCCCATTACGTTGACCATACCGCGCGAAATGGTAAAGGTATCTGCTCCGTAGCTGTCCGCTTCTTCTTTGGTGGTGTAGATATATGCTACGCCGCAGCCCGCAAATTGAATTTTGAGCACAAAGCGAGCGCGCAGTTGAATAAAGGAAAAATCATCGGCATACAAATTGCGGTAGATGTCATCTGTGCGGAAGTTTTGCTCCATTAGAAAAGCCGCACAGCGGAAGGTTTGGGGGCTGACCGAATCGTAGCGGAAGCGGCCGGAATCGGTGATCATACCCGTGTAGAGCGCCTTTGCGGCGGGGGAGGGTACTGCAAGGCCGCACTCCATAGCAAACGCGGCAACGAGGCCGCAGCAGCTCTCAAAAGAGGTGTCGGTCACTTCAATATTGGCAATTTCCTCGCAAAAGATGTGGTGATCAAGACGTACGGTCTTTTCTGCCAGCTTGTAGCGCTCGTCGCTGATGAGAGCGGAGGCAGAGGTATCCAAAATAATGGCAAGCGCACCCGTGTAGGCCTCGTCGCTCACCTCGTCGGGCGTGTAGCCCATAAAGGCGTAGCGAGCGGAGGTATCTCCCACGCAAAGAATTTCCTTTTCGGGAAAGTTTTCCTTCAGGATGCCTGCAAGACCCAGCTGGCTGCCAAGCGCGTCGCCGTCGGGATTTTTGTGTCTGTGAATAATAATGCGGTTATAGCTGCGAATCGTCGCAATGACGGTTTCAAACATCGTTCTTTTCTCTCTTTCTCGAATCTTCGTTAAAATAATCCTTATACTTGACCTGCAGGGGGCTTTCGGGGAAGAGGTGTTTGTGCAGGGCGATAAAGTAGTCGTCTGTCATGCTTGCAATGTAGTCCACAACAATTTGGTTGGGCTCGGTTGCCTCGTAGGGGACCTCTCGTTTGTAATAGGTGCGGTTGATGACGTTGATGTGGTGACGCCAAATGGGGGAGTATTTGTTCTCTTGCACCAAATCCTCCAAGAGCTGCCCGTAGATCTCTGCCATCATCGGTTTTACCGAGGTATCCAGCTTAGAGAGCGACGCGGCGTTGTTGTAGATGAGGCGGTAATTTTCACGGCGTGCCTTTTGCAATGCCTTAAAATGCTTGTCATCCAATTTAATGTAGGGCTTGCCGTAGCTGTTTTCAATAACGTTGACGCAAAGGTTGTTAATGATCTCTGCATTGATAGAGCCAATCTCGTCATCCATAAAAATGCTTTCATCTACAATCTTCGTGCGCGCGGCATCCTGACGGTCCTTGCCAAGGTAGGAGATGATGTCCGAAAGACGAACCACGCAGCCCTCCAAGGTGTCGGGCATAATAGACTTGCAGTATTCCAAGTCGGTGTAGCAGCGCTCCATACTGCGGTCAAACTCTTCAAAGCTACCCATGGGGCGCGGGAGATATTCCTCGCACTCAATTTCACCGTTGTGCGTTGCAATGCCGTTGAGCGTTTGCAGGCTGATATTGAGGGGATAGATATTATCCAGCACGCGAACCGATTGCAAATTGTGGAAGAAGTAACGCCCCGTGTGCTTGTTGTAAAGCTCAGAGAGATATACCTCGCCCGTGTGAGCGAAGGGGGGATGGCCGAGATCGTGACCGAGCGCAATGGCTTCGATCAAGTCAAGGTTGAGGTGCAGAGCGGCACCGATGGTGCGCGCAATACGGGAGACGAGCTGTACGTGCAAGCTGCGGCGAGTGATGTCGTCGTTTTTGTAGAGCGAGAACACCTGCGTTTTGTCGGTATAACGGTTGTAAAAGGGGCAGTGCAGGATCTTATCAATATCATGAACAAAGGTCGGGCGCCAAACGGTGGCAACGTCTTTTGCAAGATCGTTTCTTCTAAGCACTTTCTCATCGTCAAAAGCCATAGGCGACACAAAACCGCCCTGCCTTGCCTTTTTGATCTCTTCTGCTACTTCGCGAGAAAGAACTTCATACTTTGGCATAATGCTACCTCCTTTTTTTAAAAATTTGGTTTATTCCCCGAAGATATTGGGGTAACATTTAATTATACCATAATGTTACCCTGTTGTAAAGGGATTTTTTATAGAAACGGAGAATAAATTTATAATATTTAGAAAAACGAGGAAAAAGAGAAGAAAAACGGATGCAAAAAGGGACAAAAAAATAATTCAAAAAATTTTTAAAAAAATTTGAAAAAAGGTATTGACAAACCCAAAACCTTGTGATATAATATACAAGTCGCTGGCAAGCGTATGGGAGCATAGCTCAGTTGGGAGAGCATCTGCCTTACAAGCAGGAGGTCATAGGTTCGAGCCCTATTGTTCCCACCATAGTGGCCCGGTAGCTCAGTTGGTTAGAGCGCCAGCCTGTCACGCTGGAGGTCGTGGGTTCGAGCCCCATCCGGGTCGCCATCATAATACAGCCCTTGCTGTATGCCTCTGTAGCTCAGTTGGTAGAGCAGGGGACTGAAAATCCCCGTGTCGTTGGTTCAATTCCGACCGGAGGCACCACCTGCGGATTTAGCTCATTTGGTAGAGCGCAACCTTGCCAAGGTTGAGGTGGCGGGTTCGATCCCCGTAATCCGCTCCAAAAACATGGGTACGAAAAACGTGCCCATTATTATTAGGCGCCATGGCCAAGCGGTAAGGCAAAGGTCTGCAACACCTCTATCCCCGGTCCGATTCCGGGTGGCGCCACCAAAAAGAAAAGCACTGCATACGCAGTGCTTTTCTTTTTGGACGTGCTACGCACGAATCGAACCGCGCTCGGCGTTTCAAGCAAAATCGGGCGCACTTCTCTTCACTTTTTCATCTGACTGCATTTGGAATCACAATGTAGCCGAATCCGGTCCGCATTCGCCGCTCGGAGATCGACAAGCTCGCTTGTCAGGCGGAGAGCGAGCGAATATTCGCGCAAAGCGCGAAATTCCGGGAATCATTCTTATTGACTTTCCCTCTGTAATATGCTATAATGAAACTCAAAATCAACAATCCAACGCTTTGTAAACTCTTGTTGCGGAATTGTAAAGTTGGTGCGGTGGTGTTTTGCGGCTGATTTTGCTATAATGAATGCACCAAACCAAGGAGGTTTTATTATGAAACTATCAGACAAACTGATCACACTCAGAAAAGAAAACGGTTGGTCGCAAGAAGATTTTGCAGAAAAGCTTGATGTATCGCGGCAAGCTATCAGCCGCTGGGAAAATGGAACTGCACTTCCGGATGCGCAAAATATATTGCAGATCAGCAAGCTTTTCAACGTGACCGCAGATTATCTACTGAACGATGATTACGAAGGTGAAACAGATATTTCTGCAGTTGAAGAATCCGCAGAAGAAGCAAAGCCTTTGGCTAAAAAGAAGCATCCGCATTGGTTATCCATTTGCTTAATCATCTTACTGTCAGCTTGTGCAATAATCGCGGTATTACATCAAGGACCGCATACCCATCCCGAATTGACCCGCGTTGTAGAGAATGAGATCGCTCCCACCTGCACCGTGGAGGGCTCATATGAGATTGTCCTTTATTGCACAGAGTGCGGCAAAGAGCTCTCGCGCATA
>JAZRKS010000311.1:0-3873 GCA_045646445.1 Eubacteriales bacterium
GTGTTAACAAAAATGGCGTAGATGAGGCTGATAAAACCGCCACACATATTGAAGATGCGCAACTTTAGAATGGAGCGCATCATCATAGAAACGATGACGAGTGCCGTTCCAATATAGCCGAAAATTTCAAGATAAATGTTCATTTTGAGAGTTCTCCTAATATAAAAAATATGGTTGACCACGGGAATTTCATCCGGTAGTCAACCATTATCGGTGGTTTGTAGAAACACTTGCCCATATTGCAAGTATATACCCTTTTTAAACAAAAATTCTTATTTAAGAACAGTATATCATATTTGGGACAAAATGTCAAGTGTTTTTTAATTTGAGTGGTGCTCGTTGTAGGCAGCAATAACGTAATCGCCAAACAGGTGCCCGAGTTTAAGGGTGCTCATTGCACCGTAATGTGCAAGGTCGGGGGATTCTTCGGGCTCAACGCCCCATTCAAGGCCTGCATCAATCGTAGAAAAATAATAGTTCAGATCCGACTCTGATGCCATTTTCTTTTTGGCGGCGTTTACCGCACGGTAACCGGGCCAGCAGGGGCTATCCGAAATTCCAGCATCAATAAAGCAGATACCGCCATCCTCGGCATACTCAGCAAAATCCTTTCGCAAATAGGAAAGAAAATTGCTTTGCGCTTTGTAGTAACGTCTGTAAACATGCGGCTCAAACGAGTCGGATTCGCCCTGCATCCAGCAAACGGCACCGATGCGCGCATCGTACCCCGCATCTCGCAGAGCTGTCATATAGGTGTCAACGTACTCCTTCATTGCCTTATAGATGGAGCCGCGTGCACCGTACTTCAGCCATTGATAATACAAGGACGTGCCCGAATAGGTGTACTTGAGAATAATGACCTCTTCGTCGCCCCACACCTCACTGAATTTTTCTGCCATACCGACCTCGGGTCCAAAGACGTCATCCCAAACGCTGCAGCCGAGATCGACATTGACGAATTCGCCGTTTGAGCAGTTGGTATGATTATCCACACAGTAATTGATGTGTACCGAATCAAAGCCTGCCGCGTATTTGGCAAACTGCTCGGGCGCGGTGTTCTCTTTTAAATATTTGATGCGGCCAATGCCCGTGGCGTTGCTCTGCCCCATCAAAAAAATCACCTTAACGCGTTTGCCGTTGCCGTCAGGCAAGTTTTGGGGTGCGGAAAATTCAGTATGCATATCCATTTCCATAGCCTTGCCCGGCCAGTCGGACGTGCGCCACCAAACATAAACACTTGTACCGGCAGCCACAATCGCCGCCACCAACAAAAGGCACAAAAAAGCCTTAAACACTTTCTTCATAATTTTCTCCCTTTGGAAAAATTGCGGGGACCGTCGCTTGGACAGCCCCCGCTTTTATGATTCGTTTTTTATCAGAATGCTACGGGAACAAAGAAGTAAACGCAGAACAGAGCCGTTACGATAAGAGCAACAACGGATACGTTCCATACGGGCTTTTCCTTCTTGTTGATTGCATATGTAACAAGACCGATGAGGTATGCTACTGCAGACATAACGGTGTAGGTTACAAGACCGATACCGATACCCTTGGTGATGGAGTAAGAGAGAAGCATAACAACGATGGTAAGGAATGCAGAGGTTGCACTGATCGCATCGTTCATATCAACGCTCTTCATGTTGTTCTTCATCATCAAAACGCCAACGTAAATGAGCGCTGCTGCGGTTGCCGCACCGGGGATAACTGCAAATGCGGGCATTGCAAACATTGCCAAGAAGAACATGCAAGCAGTGGTGAAAGAAGTCAAGCCGGTTCTGCCGCCTGCGGAAACACCCGCGCCGGACTCAACAAAGGTGGTAACGGTAGAAGTACCGAGCATAGCACCTGCACAGGTTGCAACTGCGTCGGAGATCATGATCTTGTCGTAGTTGTGGGGCTTGTTGTTCTCGTCGGAGAGAATTCTGTTACCGCCGCAGCAACCAACAATGGTGCCCATGGTATCGAACATATCGATCATGCACATGGTGATGATAACCATGATTACGGTAAATACGCTGCCGCCTTCGGGAACGAGACCTTCCTTGAATACGTCAATAAAGGAAAGGAATACGGAGTTCTCTCCTGCAAAGAAGTTAGCGAAGTTTTCCCAGAACTTCCAGGAAACCGCGCCGTCACCTGCGAGAACTGCGAGGTCGGTAACGCCAAAGGGAATGCCGATCAGGGTTGCGCCAAGGATACCGAGAATAACGGAGCCCTTAACGTTGAGCTTATCGAGAATAGCGATAAGGAACAAGCCGATGAATGCAACGAGTGCGGGCTTGCAAGCATCCAAATCGGTCAGATTAACAAGGCCAACCTGTACGTAGGGGTCAGCAACAATGATACCTGCATTTTGGAAACCAATGTAAGCAATGAACAAGCCGATACCGATGGAAATGGAGCTTCTGACTGCAACGGGCATACCGTCGAATACAAGCTCACGGAAGGACTTGCCATTGATTTTGATAAGAGTAAGAGCAAGGAACAGAACGCCGGAGATAAGAACCATCATGAATGCCTGACCGAGGGTGAATCTTACACCGTAGGTGTCGGCTGCCCAAAGAGCAACGAGACCGCCAAGCAGGGAGTTCAGACCCATACCGGAAGCCTGCGCCAAAGGCATTTTTGCCAAGAACGCCATCAAGAGGGTACCAATGATTGCGCCAAGAGCAGTTGCGATGAATACAGAGGGCCAGTAAGCCGCATCTGCACCAACAAGGATCTGTGCGGGGTTAACCGTCAGGATGTACGCCATTGCAAGGAACGTAACAATACCTGCGACGATTTCGGTCTTGATGCTTGTTTGCTTTGCTACAGGATCAAAACCGAGCGCTTTGAGAAAACCGTTTTTCATTTTTATTCCTCCTTCTATATTCCATTTTTTTGGAATATGGAACTATTCTATCACAGTTCACCGACAAATGCAACCTTTTTTTCACAAAAAAATCACTTTTGTGCAGAATGACGCAGAATTTTGGCGCTCAAAAAGATGTTTTTTGTAAATCCGACATGTTTTTTTATAAAATAAAAAAATATCGCAAAAAGTATTGCTTTATTCAAAAAGTTTTGTTATACTTATAGTGAAAAAATACCAAGGAGGACCCTATTATGGCATTCACATATATCATTGGCGGTAAAATCGTTCTGCCCGAAGCCGTGATCGAAGGAAAAGCACTCGCCTTTTCTGAGGAGACCGGCAAAATTGAAGGCATTGTTGATACCGTCCCCGCAGGAGCCAAGACCATTGACGCGTGCGGCAACTACGTAGCTCCCGGCCTTGTAGATATCCACATTCACGGATACCTCGGTGAGGACACCTGTGACGCAAAGCCCGAAGGCATTAAAAAGATGGCTTACGGCGTTGCACAAAACGGTGTTACTTCCTTCCTGCCCACCACAATGACTGTTGCAAAGAACGAAATCATTGACGCTCTCAACGCAGTTCGCTCCGTTAAGGAAGAAAGCAAAACTTGGGACGGCGCCGAGATCATTGGTGTTCACGCAGAAGGCCCGTTTATCAACCCGAACAAAAAAGGCGCACAGGCAGAGGAAAACATCCTTGTTCCCGATGCCGACTTCATTTTGGAAAACGCCGACATCATTACATCTGTAACCCTCGCTCCCGAAATGGACCCCGAACACAAGTGCATTAAGTGCTTGGCGGCAAAATCCAAAGTTCTGGTTTCGATGGGTCACACCGATGCAAAGTTTGAAGAAGCTATGAGCGCGGCTCGCGACGGTGTAAACCACGCAACCCACCTCTTTAACGCAATGTCCGCTCTGGCACACCGCAACCCCGGTGTTGTTGGCGCGGCTCTCGCATCCGAAAACGTATCTGTTGAAGTCATTGCAGATACCTTCCACATCAATCCC
>JAZRKS010000312.1:0-1863 GCA_045646445.1 Eubacteriales bacterium
ATAGCCACTCTTGTAGTATCTGCTTTCGGTTTTTTTACACTGCTTGATTCTAATGTTTTGTGGGCAGTCCTCTATGCGATGATTTTTTTGATTTCTGCAGTAGGATTGTTTTGTGCAATATGTGATATACAATGGCTCAAAATAGATGACGAATACATTTCAGCATACAACATTTTCGGACTTGTCAAGCGATTGGAAATTTCAAAAATACAAACGGTTGTTGAAATAAAGGCAGATGCCTTTGGATGGAAAACGTTACGCAAGAGCTTTTCTTGCATTGTGCTTTCTTGCCGCAAGTCGAAATCTTCGGTAGACAATGCATTTAATAAAAAGAAAAATCCCTACATTATTTTGCCTTATACGGAAGAGAACAAATTAACCTTGGAAAAAATGAATTTGCATCTCTAAAAAAATCAATTCTTCTTGACATTCCTCAAAATATGTAGTATAATGTTGCGGTGAGAGCGTGGGGAAGTGACCGTTGCGCGCTCCCTAAATTTTGCGCGGAGGCGTTTGATATGACACCCATTGAAATCATTGCACAAATCGTTGGTATATTTGGAATGCTTGCGAGCGTTCTTTCCTATCAGCAAAAGGGAAAGGCACGCATTCTGTTCTTCCAGCTCCTTGGCTCGGCTTTGTTCGTGGTCAACTTCTTTATGCTTGGCGCGTTCTCGGGCGCAATTCTCAATATCGTTGCCATTGTGCGTGCGCTGATCTTTATCTACGAGGACAAAATTCGCGGCGACCACCCCGCCTGGACGATTGGTCTGCCCGTGGTTTTCTTCCTTTCTTACGTTTCCATCTTTACCGTATTTGGCAAGGAGCCCAGCGCAAAGAACTTGATTTTGGAAGTCCTGCCCGTCATTGCAATGACTGTTACCACCATTGCTTTCCGTCGCAAAGAGGACAAGGCCCTGCGCCGCGTGGCGTTTATCAGCTCGCCTCTGTGGCTCACCTATAACGCAATCTTCTTCTCGCTCGGCGGTATCATCGGTGAAACACTCAATCTTTCCTCTGCCATTATCGGCACCATCCGTTTGGATAGAAAAAAGGAAGAAAACAAAGCAGAATAAAACAAAAAACGAGATAGCGTTTGCTATCTCGTTTTCTTTTATTTTTCTGTGGCATCGGTGAGATACACCGTATATTTCCAGGTTTCGCACTCATAAGTAGGCTTGCCGGGGAATTGCCCAAGCTTAGAGAGATAAATCTCAAAGGTACCTGCTTCACGGTCCTCCAAAATGCAGAAGTTGGAGAGCTGCACCTTTTCGGTTTCTCCGGGTTGACGCGTGTCAATGAGTACCATGCTTTTGCGAATTGCCAAGCCCGTTTCTTGATTGATTTCGATCATATAGAGGGGAAAACGTGGGAAAGCACCGTTGACTTCTGCCTTTGTGCAAGCATTGCCAAACCAATAAAGCTTGCCGGTTACCTCGCTTTTTATCACTTGGCAAATGGAAGCAGGGGAATAAACGATCTCGCCATCCTCATAGCACCACGGCTTTGGCTCGGAGAAGGTTTTTCCACCGTCCTCGGAGATAACGTAATATTTGCAAGGGGGAGCATTGGGGTCGAGTCGGCAGGTCCAACCCGAAACCTTATCTGTGGAGGTGCGGAAGATGCAAAGGATTCTGGAGTCGGGGAGCTCTGCAAACGTCGGCTCCGAAATTCCGCGCGTGGAGAGGGTATCGTCCACAATGATGGGCTCGGAATAGGTGATATCGTATTGTTGAGTGGTGGCATTCCAAACGCCGCGAGCCACCAAAAGCGCCCAAGCGTGTCCAAGTCCGCCCGTGGTGGGGAAGACCTCTTGCAAATTCAAGCCCGCAATTTTGCAGGCGGTATTTACGGGAATGCAGA
>JAZRKS010000313.1:0-2484 GCA_045646445.1 Eubacteriales bacterium
GATGGATACCGCATCGGCAAGCTTTTTGTAGTAGTTGTAAACGTCGTCTTTGTCATAGGAGAAGAACAGGGGAGGGGTAGCCGAAATTGCAGCAGCTCCAACCTTTTCGGCGTGCTTTGCCAAACGGATGGCATCCTCAAAGTTGCCCGATGCTACCTGCACGATGCAGGGCTTGCGACCGCCAACGGTCTTGATGGCTTCTTCGGCAAGCACCATACGTTGTTCGGGATCGATCGCAATGCCTTCGCCCGTAGCGCCGCAAAGATAAAAACCGTCGGCACTCTTTGCCAAAAGATCGTTCAAAAGTTGGTTCAGCACAGGAATATTTATGTTTTCGTTGGCATCGAGAGGGGATACCAAAGCCGGCATTACGCCCTTAAATTTCATCATTTTCAATTCTCCATTTCTGTTGTAAAATTACTGCGGGGTCATCGGGTTCAAGGTGTGCATAAAAGACGGTCAAAAGGCTGCCATCCTTCAATTCCACTGTAGTAGGGTATCCAAGGTCAAGGCTAAAATCGTTTTCATAAATATCTTCGCTGGTGCTCCATGTTTCGCCATTGTCACGGCTAAACATTACGCGAATGCCAAAGGGAGCGGTACCCGTCGGGTCTCCACGAAAACCGTATGTGCAAACAAGAAGTCCCGAGGAGTGCTTCAAAAGGTGCGCGGGAGCACCGCCCGACATGGGCAAGATGCGTTTCGGCTTTGTCCAAGTTTTTCCGCCGTCACACGACTTGGATTGATAGAGCGTGTAAAGCTTGATGGGGTAGTACTGCACGCGAATGTGTGCGAGAATCGTGCCATCCTCAAGCTCAAAGGCGTAAGGCTCACAAGAGAGTGCCTTGTTGCCGTCCACCACAACGTTTTCAATTTCACCAAGGTATTCCATACTGCCGTCAGCGGTGTTGAGGCGATATGCTTTTACGGCATCGGTCTCCATTCTGCCGTTCTCACAGCTAAACGTGCGCCCAAGCCACATCACAGTTCCGTCCTTCAACTGAATCGGCCCGTGTGGGGAGGTGATTGGACTTTTGTAAAGAGGACCAAACGTATCGCCGCCATCGTAACTGATGCGGAAGGTTGCACCAAGATCGCGCGCCTCATCCTCGGGAGAAATGCTGTCAAGGTGAGATGCCTCCTCGGGCAGAGCGTGCTTGCGCTGAAAGTTAACGGTATTGTTAAACGAGGTTACGATCATGCCGCGCTCATCAAAGGTGGAAATGCCGCAATCGCGGTCGTCAAGGCAGGTGTCAATTACGGGAACGGGTAAAGAATAACTCTCACCCTCGTCCGCACTCGTCATCATAACGGCTTTACCAAACGGACATATGTGGCGCAGACGAAAACCCGAAGCACCAACGGCAATGCGGCCGTCCTGCAAACGTTTTGCGCTCGGCCAAGCAAAGTAGTTATTTCTTAGGTCGGGGGCGCTCATAATGATTTTTTTCTCGCCAATGCGCACGATTTTCATAAAAAACTCCTTGACATTCAAATTGCGATATGCTACAATAATTATACATCATTTTGCCGCAAATTGCAATAAGCCTACCCGACAAAAATGAAATCTTGATGTCTTGTTTGGAAATCATTATGCATTACGAATTATCCTTTAAAATGATAGAGCACGATTATAAGGCCTTCCTGCAGGACGGCTTTTATGCCTCACCCAAAACCGACACCTCACTACATAAGCACAACTATGCCGAAATACACGTGCTTGGGGAGGGGAGGGCAGAGTTCCTCATCGATAACCACTCCGTCACGGTTGTGGGGCCTGCAATTCTCACCATTCCCGCACCCATGATGCACTGTTGTACTTATCAGGATGAGCACCTGTTGCACACCGCGTTCCAAACCGATTGCAAAGCAGATCAGTTGCGCACCTTCCCATTGGAAATGGGGCTTGTCAAGTCCTTCACCGAGGAAATTCAGCGCTGTCGCTTTACGGGCAATTATAGCACCGTTGCACTTTATATTCCGCTATTCTGCAGCTATTATCACCGCGAGTCTCTCGCAGTCACCGAAATCAAGGATTACAACTTCCTCATCAGCGAATTTTTTATTCTCAACTACGATAAAGACGTCTACCTTTCCGACCTTGCCGAGCAGCTCCACATCTCCGAGCGACACGCCGAGCGACTCGTTTTGCAATACACGGGGCATAGCTTTCGCGAGGAGCTCGTAGCCGTCCGTATGCGTGTTGCAAACCAACTGATGCAAAGAGAAAACGCATCCCTCGAACAAATCGCAAAATACGTCGGCTACCGCTCCTACTCCGGCTTTTGGAAAGCCATGAAACGTTACGAAGGCGAAAAAGCAAAATAAAAGATAGCAAAAAGGAACTTTTGACACCAAGAGTTCCTTTTTTGTTTCTATCGAAAAAGGATAAAAAATATTTTCAAAAAATCGTCAAAACCTCTTGCAATTTTAAAAACAGTATGATATAATATACACCGTCCACGGAGGCATAGCCCAGATGGT
>JAZRKS010000314.1:0-2040 GCA_045646445.1 Eubacteriales bacterium
GGACGTCGAGGGCGCCGTCCCCTACAAAAGTTGTTTGGCGTTTTATCGTTTTGCGTGTACTATAAAGTTTTGTGAATTAAAATAAGTGAATTGATGTTTCACTTACCTTGTAGGGGGCGACGTCCTCGACGCCCCACTTTAACGAATTTGAGCAAAACGAAAACACCGCCGAGAGCGACCAAACGGTAACTCTCGGCGGTATTTTATACGATTAAATAAGCCCCTAGTGCTCGATTATCCCTGTTTTTGTCAAGCAACAAATACCCTTGTTTGATAGCTTCTTCAAGAACCGCTCCGCGCATAGCGAAAATATTTGCGCAAGCGTGGTCAATTTGAAATTCATCATCTTTCAAAAATTCGGGGATTTCTTTATAGATCTGTTCACGGCAGAACAAATAATGTTTTGCGGCAATATCGCGTGCTTTATAGCGCAGCTCCTCAAAACAGTCTCCTGCCTCTTTAGGCATTTTCTTGAATTTTTCTCTACGCATGACAAGAATTGTTGGAATGTATCCGTCGCTTGTTTTTTTCAAAACTCCAACTTTTTCAAGGCGTTTCAAGGTTGCCTCATCAACCTCATTCCATTTACCGTTAGCAACCGCAACAAGACCTCTTCCGTCCGAATAATTGAGCGTTGGTGTATGCGTTTCGCTAAATTGCTTGAAAAGATATTGACGGTATCGTATTTCGGATAATTTACTTTCTGCCGGACTCGTAACACAACCGACAAGACTAACATAATTGGATGCATAAGCATGCTGCTTTTCAAGGCCAAGCAAATCCCACTCGCCGCCATTGGGGCGAAGTGTGTGTCCCCAAGGACCTACATTATCAACCTCATTTGCGTTTTTATTAAATGGACGAAGCGTATATTGCTCAATCGTATCTGTTTCGGCCATAAGCAAAGCCCATTTCATATCATCAAACGGTTGATATCCTTCATGCCACTCGGGGCAATTCTCCTTTTTCCACTCGTTTTCATATTCCAAAGCCGCAATAATCGCTTTGGTAAGTTCGGGAGCTAATCCCTGCAGGTGCGCGTGTATTTTTGCTTGCGCTTCTGCACTTACAATAAAGAAATTGGTTTCATATTGATTGCCGTTCTTCTTCATCAACGTAGCGTCTACAAGAGCACGCAGTTCTTCTTCCATATACGGGAGTGCAACACCCACTTCCATCGCCAATTCTTCTGCCGTAGACGGTGTTCTATAAGCAGCAATTAAAATGTTTTTACAGAGGGATCGCGAAATAAAATTCCACGGTTCATGATCCAAACCAAACAATCCATTGCTGATAAAATCAATATCCTCGGGGTTATAGCTCAATTTTCCAAATTCTCTTGCCATATTCATACCTTCTTTCAAAATTTCTCTTGCACGGAAAAGCCGGGACTTGACCGTGTTTTCGGGGAGTGAGAGAGTTGATGCAATTTGGCGAATACTCTTGTCTTCGATGTAATAGGCAACGACGATGTTGCGATAATCGCTTTTGATGAACGCCAGCTCGCGCCGAAGCAGAGACAAATGCTCTCTGTGTATCATTTCATCAAGGATGTTTTCGCCTGTGTCCTCTATTTCATAATCGCCGATGTCGGAACCGGTTACCGATTCGTTTCGGTTATGTTTTTCATCTGCCCACTTTGCATAGCAGTTGCGCGCAATTTGCCATACCCACGCCGAAAAACTTGTGGGGATTGTACCTTTGTTCAGGGCTGTGATGATTTGGAGCGCGATCTCTTGTGTCAAGTCCTCTGCCTCGACTTGGTTTCCCGTCTTTTTGAGACAGAAATAGAAGAGTTTTTCCATATAATTCTCGGCAAATTCTTGTATCAGCCGATCGCACATTTTGTTCGCTTGTTGCATTTTCTCACCTCCTTCGCTCATATAGTGTGGCATTTTGAAATTTGGTTGCATGGATTTTGAAAAAATTTATTATCTTCAACTTTCTTAGCGGATAGGGTTAGTGGTCCCTAGCCGCTCGCGACAGCAAAAGCGAGGTTTCACCTCGCGCCGACTGTCTATCCTTGTGTTTGAGATTTCT
>JAZRKS010000315.1:0-3574 GCA_045646445.1 Eubacteriales bacterium
AGCTTTTCGCATCCCCCACCAACGCCCTCGCTACCACAAACGAAGAAGAGGAAAAGGTCGAGGTCATCGGTATTCGCTTCCGCTCCGCGGGCAAGGTCTACTACTTCGATCCGCGCGGTCAAAAGCTAAAAAAGGGAGAGTTTGCCATTGTGGAGACCGCAAGAGGTCCCGAGTTTGGCGAGGTCAGCCTTGAGAACACGATGGTCAACGTTAGCGAGACCGTCACCCCTCTGCGTCCGCTGATTCGCGTAGCAACGCCCGCCGACGTAGAGCACAACGAAGAAAACCGCGAAAAAGAAAAGAACGCTCTTATTATTTGTCAACAAAAGATCGAAGCGCATAAACTGGATATGAAGCTCATCGACGTGCAATACGCGTTTGATAACTCCAAGCTCCTGTTCTACTTCTCCTCCGAGGGACGCGTAGACTTCCGTGAGCTTGTTAAGGATCTTGCATCGGTATTCCGCACGCGCATCGAGCTGCGCCAGATCGGTATTCGTGACGAAGCAAAAATGCTTGGCGGCATTGGCTCCTGCGGCCGTATGCTCTGCTGCACCACCTTCTTGCCCGATTTTGCACAGGTATCGATCAAAATGGCAAAGGAGCAAGGACTCTCGCTCAACTCGGCTAAAATTTCGGGTATGTGCGGTCGCCTTATGTGCTGCCTGCACTTTGAAGCCGAGACCTACACCGAGGAGATCCGCCGCACGCCCCCCGTCGACTCCCTTGTAAAGACCGAGGACGGTGTTGGAACGGTCATTTCCACCAACCCCTTGGCAGGCACTATTCGCGTCATTTTTAAGGACTCCCCCGATACCCCTCCCAAGCAATACCACCGCAGTGAGGTAACTCCCCTTGGCAGAGCTCCCAAAAACAGCGAAAAGAAGGAAGAAACGGAAGAATAATCTGTGATTTTTTCAAACAAAATTGCCCTTTTTAAAATTTGAAATATTTTTTTGAAAAAAATATCAAAAAACAGTTGCAAAAACAAAAAATTGTGATACAATATAAGTGTCCAAAAAATTTATCAGGAGGAAATTAAGATGGCATACAAGATCAGTGACGATTGCGTAGCATGTGGCGCTTGCGTTGAAGCTTGCCCCATGGGTTGCATCACCGAAGGTGACGGCAAGTATGAGATCGATGCAGATACCTGCATTTCTTGCGGTGCTTGCTCTGAGGCTTGCCCTGTTGGCGCTCCCCAGGAAGCATAATACATCTTTGCTACCTAAGAGCGAAGCGGGCGGTGCATAACCGTTCTCTTCGCTCTTGCAATTACTACAAGGAGTTGCAGCATGACAGATCTTACGCACCCATCATTTCCCTTACCTACTCTTGCCGCCGATGAACGGCTGGATACGGTAAATGAAGAAATTCAACTGATTCAAAAAAAACAGGGACTGACCTTTGGAACCGATGCTTTCCTTTTGGCGGCATTTGTCAAATCTGCCCCAAAGGTTCACGCGGTCGACCTTGGCAGCGGCACCGGCATTCTCCCCTTGCTCCTTTTGGCAAAGGGAAAGATCAAGCACGCCACCGCAGTTGAGGTACAGCCCGCATTTGCCGACCTGATTGCACGCAATGCAAAAATCAACGGCTTTGCCGATTGCATCACTCCCCTTTGCGCCAACGTAAAGGATCTGCGCCCCGAGCACATTGGCGGCGGGGTTGGCTTGGTTATTTCCAATCCCCCTTATATGAAATGCACCTCGGGCAAACGCAACGAGAGTGATGAAAAATACATTGCTCGCCACGAGGTTTGCGGCGATATTACCGATTTTTGCGCGTGTGCCGCGCGACTGCTCAAGCACGGCGGAAAATTTGTGTGCGTTTGGCGCCCCGACCGCTTGACCGACCTTTTGAATGCCATGCACGCTTGCCGACTGGAGCCAAAACGAATGACCTTTGTTTACGCCGATGCCGAGAGTGAACCCTCGAGTGTGCTGATTGAAGCCACCAAGGGTGCCGCGCCCTCGCTGCGCGTATCCAAGCCCCTACTCCTGCACGAGGCAGACACTAAGGGCGAGAAGCTGCGCCGCCTGACACAAGAGGCGCAAAAAATTTATGACACCTGCAGCTTTGCAGACTGACGCCCCACCTTTCCATTTGCGCATTTTTATTATTTACATACACAAATCAAATATAAAAGGAGACCAGAACTATGAAGAACAAGAAAAAAGTTGCAAAGTGGATTGCAATATCCCTTGCCATCACCGCAGTTGTTGCTTTTGCCGCAGGCGTAGCTTATGAGCTCAGAGCAATTAAAAAGCTGACCGTTGACATTGACAACGATGAAGAGCCCAAGGCAGACGACCTCATTGAAGAGGCCGCAGAAGCTTAATCAATTACCAAAGGTGTGCAAAAAGAGAACCGCAACGGTTCTCTTTTTGCCTGTTTGAAAAATGGAACATATCAAACGAATTTTAAGTTACACAAGACGGGCGCTTGACGACTACCAAATGATTAAGCCCGGAGATAAGATCGCAGTGGGAGTTTCCGCAGGTAAGGATTCGCTCACGCTTTTGTGCGCCATGGCGGAGCTCCGCCGCTTTTATCCCGTTCCCTTTGAGTTGGTCGCCGTCACCGTAGATATGGGCTTTGAGAGTGGCATGGATTTTGAACCCATTCAAAAGCTTTGCAATGAATTGAACGTGCCCTATCACATCACCAAAACCGAAATTGCAAAAATTATTTTTGACATTCGCAAAGAGAAATCTCCTTGTTCTCTTTGTGCTAAGATGCGCCGTGGCGCGCTCCACCGTGCGGCAAAGGATCTCGGCTGCAACGTGGTCGCCCTGGGACATCACTTTGACGATGCCATTGAAACCTTTATGCTCAACCTCTTTTTTGAGGGAAGGCTCGGTTGTTTCTCCCCCGTGACGTATCTTTCGAGAATGGATATTACGCTCATTCGTCCCATGATCTACATGCCCGAAAAAGAGGTGCGTTATTTTGCCAACAAGGTGGACTTGCCCGTGATCAAATCCCCCTGCCCTGCAGACGGAAACACGCAACGTGAGGAAATGAAGCAGCTCTTGGCGACCCTCGACCGCGAGCACAACGGACTGCGCTATCGCATTTTTGGCGCAATGCAGCGCGGCGAGATCGACGGCTTCAAAACCGTCCCCGGCATGCAAGGCATTAAGGCGTATGAGGATGAAAAAAAGGATATGGAAGAATATTAATTCAACGCTCAAAACATTGTTAACTAAACGAATTGACAAAAAGGCTCCCTTGTGTAAAGGGAGCTGTCAGTCGACAGACTGACTGAGGGATTGTTTTTTATAGACTAACTTTTACAATCCCCCCGCCCCGTATTCACTCGGCACCTCCCTTTACACAAGGGAGGCCTAATATAAATCCCTTAGATATTTCGCGAAATTTACAATTCCCCTTATAAACAAAGTCGGAGGCCAAAGCGGTTTAGGAAGACAACACTTGAAACCAACTCCTTGGCTCACAGAACGACATGGCTACGATCCGACTTATTCACTCGGCACCTCCCTTTACACAAGGGAGGCCTAATATAAATCCCTTAGATATTTCGCGAAATTTACAATTCCCCTTATAAACA
>JAZRKS010000316.1:0-4564 GCA_045646445.1 Eubacteriales bacterium
CGTACTGTGAGGAGAAGAACATTCGCCTTTGGCAATTCGCCGAGGAGAACGAGGGTCCCGAGTTTTGGCTCTATATGACCGACATGTGGGAGGCGATGAAGGCTTCTATCCGCCGCGGTCTTGAGGACGAGGGCGAGCTCCCCGGTGGGCTTCACGTACAGAAAAAAGCGAAGTTCCTTTACTATCGCCGCTCGATTGGCGAAAGCACCGAAACACGCGAGGACCGCTTGGTTTGCTCCTACGCTTTTGCGGTGAGTGAGCAGAATGCGGCAGGTGAAAAAATCGTTACCGCTCCTACTTGTGGAGCGTCGGGTGTACTCCCTGCTGTCCTTTACTACGAGCAACACAAAAACGGATTTGCCGATTGGGAGGTCGTTCGCGCGCTTGCCGCGGGCGGCATTATTGGCAATCTCATTAAAACGAATGCATCTATTTCGGGCGCAGAATGCGGATGCCAAGCCGAGATCGGTACGGCCTGCGCTATGGCTGCGGCAGCTCTTGGCGAGTTGTTCCAGCTCAGTCTTGATAAAATCGAATACGCCGCCGAGATTGCTATTGAGCACCATTTGGGATTGACCTGCGATCCCATTTGCGGTCTTGTGCAGATCCCTTGTATCGAAAGAAATGCAGTTGCCGCGATGCGCGCCATCAATGCGGTAACGCTTTCGGATTTCCTTTCCGATACGCGAATGATCTCGTTTGACAAGGTCGTTCGTGCGATGATGGAAACAGGCCGCGATATGTCCGATCTTTACAAGGAGACCTCCGAGGGCGGACTTGCAACCCTGGGTGTGGAGAGGAAAGATAGTTGAATTATAATTTACTTTTTCGCCGCCTGCGGCGTAGGGAGGAGCCTGCGCGCACGAGAGCATAGCGCTCGTTTTATGACAAGTGCTACTCTTTAGTACCGCGCTCTCCTTCCGGCTCGTTACACTCGCCACCTCCCTCCCGGAGGGAGGCTTGAAAGTTACACCGAAACGAAACCTACAATGGAGAAGAATTTATGGACTATATCATAGCATCCTATCGCGGTGAGAGTGGATTTGACGCAGCAACACGGGTCATTGAGTTGCTTATGTGGTTGGCGTTGGTTGGCATCGTTTTGATATTGATTGCCTATTTTCGCACACCCTTGGAGCGCAAAAAAGCACATCTGTTGGTGCACTACCCTATGACATATCTGACACCGTTGCTCTATTCCGTTGTGTTTTTGTTTTTTAGATGGTATATGTCAATCCCTTTGAATTGCGTACTGTTTGTTGTTCTCTTCTTTGTTGAGAAAAGTGAGTTAAAAGCCATTGACAAAAAATACGGTGCGCCAAGCTCTTACGCGCTCAAGGAAAGCAATAAATATTTGATTGCCCTGTTCACCCTGCTCTTGGTTGGCTTGTCAATTGGGTATCTTGCTCTTTGTGGCGTTGTTTATCAGCGTTGATACGATGTTTTTTGAAAAACTTGCTAAAACCTCTTGAAACATCCCACACTTTTGTGATATAATAGTACAGATATAGAAAATTTTGAGACAAATTGCCCGTTGGGGCTTTGGAGGTAAAAATTGATCGTTGCATTGGAAGATGCTAAGTATAAGTTGCTTGGCATGAGAGAGAGCATTGTGGAGCTTGGCTCCGCTTTGCGCATTGAAGAAACTAAAGAATTGCTTCACGACCTTGAGGCGCAAACACAAGCTCCCGATTTTTGGAACAGTGCCGAAAAATCGAGCAAGGTACTGCAAACCATTAAGCAAGGTCAGGATAAGGTTGCCGGCTATGAAAAGCTTTGTGCGCGTCTTGAGGACGCCATCGCTTTGGCAGAAATGGCAATTGAAGAAAATGACGAGGGCTTTGTAGAAGAAGTGCAAAGCGAGCTTGAGGCGATTGTTGCCGAGGAAGAAACTCGCCGCATTGAGGTACTCCTCTCCGGTGAGTACGACAAGAGCAACGCCATTGTTTCCTTCCACCCCGGTGCAGGTGGCACCGAGGCGCAGGACTGGGCACAGATGCTCTACCGTATGATCACTCGTTGGGCTGAAAAGCGCGGATTTAACGTCAAACTCACCGACTGGCTCGACGGCGACGGTGCGGGCATTAAGAGTGCAACCGTAATGATCTCGGGCCTGAACGCTTACGGCTACCTCAAGAGTGAGAACGGTGTTCACCGCTTGGTGCGCGTTTCTCCCTTTGTCGCAAACGGTCGCCGTCAGACGTCCTTTGCATCTATCGAGGTCATGCCCGAATTTGAAAACCTTGATGCCGTTGTCATTCGCGAGGAAGACATTGAAGTTACCGCTCACCGCTCCAGTGGCGCGGGTGGTCAGCACATCAACAAGACCGACTCGGCTATCCGCATCGTTCACAAGCCTACGGGCATTGTTGTTGGTTGCCAAACCGAGCGTTCGCAGCTGCAAAACAAGGAAACCGCTCTTCGTATGCTGAAATCCAAGCTGATGGAGATCAAAATCCAAGAGCGTCTTGACACCATTGAGGATATTCAAGGTATTAAAACAAACATCGAGTGGGGTGCGCAAATTCGTTCCTACGTCTTTATGCCCTACACCCTTGTTACCGACAAGCGCACCGGCTATGAAACCGGTAACATTCAAGCCGTTATGGACGGTGACCTTGACGGATTTATCAACGCATATCTCAAGCACACCGCAGGAAAATAAAAAAGGAGAAGGATTATGAACATCAACAAGATCATTTTTTCTCTCGCAGGCGCAACCGCAGTTGCCGCCTCTGCCATGGCGCTGATCGATTATAAGCGTCGCACAGATTGCAGACAAATTGTAGAACCCCGTGTGGGTGAGCTTTTGTTCACCTTTGCTGCTGCAACGGGCGGTGCTTTTCTTGCTCACGTTGCAAGCCAGCTTGATGAAACCAAGCATCCCGAGCGTGCCGAAAAACTGCAAAAGGCAGATGACAAGCTGACCGAGCTTGTGGCTCCTAATGAAGAAAAATAAAAAGAATGTGGGGGAAGCTTCTTGGCGGAAGGTTCCCCCACAGTCTTTTTAAAGCGCGCGCACAAAGGGCAAAACGGACCGTCGAGGACGCCGGTCCCTACAAGAAGAAAGATAAACTTTATATCAATAAACTTTGTAAAATAAAATGTTGACTTTTTATTTCTTTTATGATATAATAAGATGTTAAACTATGCAATATTGAGATTTGTGCGAAAGGAGTGATAGAAATGGTAAAGGTGTTGGCGGTTTTGCCGCGCAGCATTGCAGAGAAAGCCGGTATTCGCGGCGGTGACATGCTGATCTCGATCAATCAAAATGAAATACGCGACGTGCTCGATTACCGTTTTTATCTCACCGATACAAACGTATCTGTTACGCTCTCGCGCGACGGTAAAGAATATACTGTGCACATCAACAAGGGTGAGTACGATGACATAGGTCTCTCTTTTGAAACACCCTTGATGGACAAAAAGCACTCCTGCACAAACCGCTGTGTGTTCTGCTTTATCGATCAGCTGCCCCCCGGCATGCGCGAGTCTCTCTATTTTAAGGACGACGACGACCGTCTTTCCTTTTTGCACGGCAACTACGTTACCTTGACAAACCTCAAGGACGAAGATATTGACCGCATCATTAAGATGCATATTTCTCCCGTCAACGTGTCGGTGCACACCACCAACCCCGAATTGCGTGTGAAGATGATGAAGAACAAACACGCAGGCGAGGTGCTCTCCTACCTTGACCGCATGGCGGATGCAGGTATTGCCCTCTGCACGCAGATTGTGCTTTGCAAGGGGCTCAACGACGGTGCCGAGCTTGACCGCACGTTACATGATCTCATCAAATATCATCCCGCTCTGCGCTCCTGCGCAATCGTTCCCGTAGGACTTACCAAATACCGCGAAAAACTCTATCCCTTGGAAGCATTCTCCCCCGAGGAGTGTGCGGCGGTCATTGAACAGGTCAATGCCTACGGAAATTGGTGCCTGAAGGAGTATGGCACGCGCATTTTTTACTGCTCGGATGAGTTTTACATTCGCGCCGGACTTCCCCTCCCCCCAGAGGAATTTTATGAAGATTACTCCCAAATTGAGAATGGCGTTGGTATGCTGACCTCGATGAAAGCCGAATTTGATATGGAGCTTGATTACCTTGACGAGCTGCTGGCTAACTTCCAAGCACCGCGCACCGTTTCGGTGATTACGGGCATGGCGGCGCATGAGCACATTTCCTCTCTTGCAAAAGAGCTCACCTCTCGCGTTGAGGGACTAACTGTGAACGTTTACCCCATTGTAAACAATTTCTTTGGCACAAGCGTCACGGTTGCGGGACTCATCACGGGCGGTGACGTAGTTGAGCAGCTTTCGGGCAAGGATTTGGGCGACGAGCTTCTCTTCCCCACGGTAATGCTTCGCGCCGACGGCGACGTATTTCTTGACGATATGACGCCCGACGAGCTTGGAGAAAAGCTTGGCGTACCCGTTCGCGCCGTGGAAAGCGACGGAGCAAAATTCATTTCCGCTCTGCTTGGTATTTGCGAATGACGGAAAGAAAAAGCGGACAAACTGTTTTTTAGTGGAAAGGACATAGATTTATGGCAAAACC
>JAZRKS010000317.1:0-2254 GCA_045646445.1 Eubacteriales bacterium
GGCATATTGCTCCGAAAGAATGGCTATGCAAGAGGCATTCAAAAAGGTAGAAAAGGATGCTTTCCGCTTCTCCGCAGAGAACGAAAAGCTGAAAAAGACCATTGAAACCTTGCAGGAGGAAGTAGACAATCTGCGCAAGGATGCAAGCGTAATGCGTTCTATCCTTGACCACGCGGCTGCTGCAAACGCTCCCGCAAAGGAAGAAAAGCCCAAGTACGTTCCCAAGGCGTTTGGCAAAAAGGCCGAGGAAGAGCCCCAAATCTCTGTATTTGAGGAGACCGCTACCGCTGAGGAAGCAATTGCCGAGGCTGCTCCCCAAGAGGAAGCTCCCGTGGTTGTTGAGGAGACCACCTCGCAAAAGAGCACTTCCAAGAACCGCGTTGGCGCAATGTTTGATTTTTTGACCTTTAGTGATGTCTGATAAGCGCATCCAACCCTTGCCCGAGCTGCTCTGCCCTGCGGGTTCTCCCGAGGCGCTTGATGCGGCAATTGAAGGCGGTGCCGATGCCGTTTATCTCGGCGGCACCACGTTTAATGCAAGAATGAATGCCCACAATTTCGGCGGAGACGCATTGCGCTCCGCCGTTTTGCGCGCACACAGCTTTGGTGTCAAGGTTTACCTAACGCTCAACACACTTGTGGGTGATCGCGAAATTTCCGCAGCCCTCGCTGCCGCCGAGGAAGCGGCAAATGCAGGTGTGGATGCATTGATCGTTGCCGACCTTGGCATCGCTTCGGCAATTCATCGTACCTTTCCCACACTCGAATTGCACGCAAGCACGCAAGCATCCTCGCACAATTCTCTCTCGGCAGAGGCGCTGAAGGAGATCGGCTTTAGCCGCATTGTTGTGGCACGCGAAACCCCTGCCGCCGATCTGTTTGAAACCGTAAAAAATTCTCCCTTGGAGATTGAAATGTTTATTCACGGGGCGCTTTGTGTCAGTCATTCGGGACAATGCTTGTTCTCCTCTTTGGTGGGCGGACGTAGCGGCAACCGCGGCGAGTGTGCACAGCCTTGTCGACTTCCCTTTGCTTGCAAAAAGGGCTGCAACGCTTATCCTCTCTCGCTTAAGGACCTCTCCCTTGCGGCACACGTGCCTGCGCTGATCGAGAGCGGTGTTGCATCGCTCAAAATTGAGGGCAGAATGAAAGCCCCCGAATACGTGCGCGATACCGCGCGCATTTGGCGCCGACTCCTAGACGAGCGCCGCGCCGCTACCCCCGATGAGATGCGTGAGCTTGCTTCCATCTTTTCCCGCGGTGGTTTTACAGACGGCTATTACAAAGAAAAAATCGATAGCAAAATGCTTGGTGTGCGCTCCGAGGATGATAAATCCGCATCGCGTACACTTGCGCCTTTTGGAGGCATTACGCGCAAGATACCGCTTAATTTTGCGGTACGTATGAAGGAAAACGAGCCGATCACGCTGACTGTCAGCGATAAAACCCGTTCTGTTTGCGTAGAGGGTGACATGCCGCAAGCGGCACTGACCGCGCCCCTGACTGCAGAGCATCTGGAAAGAAATCTTTCCAAGCTTGGCGGAACGCCCTACTCTATCGGTGCTTTTTCGGTGGAAATGGACGGTGGCTTGATGCTCCCTGTTTCGCGTCTGAATGATCTGCGCCGCCGCGCAATTGCCGAATGGGAAGTCAATTTAGCACCTCAAAAGGTTGAAAAAACGCCATATGTGATGCAAAAATCGCAACACGTGTGCAAAAAAGAGAGAAGTGCGCGCTTCTATTCTCCCGAGCAGATCACACCTTTGGCAAGAGAATTTTTCGACCGCATCTATTTGCCGCTCGGCAAGGAAACCGACAAATGTGACGGCGTTGTTTTGCCTCCCGTTATTTTTGAGCGTGACCGAAAGGTAGTTGCCGAAATGCTCACAAGAGCCGCCGCAAAAGGCTTGCGCTATGCGCTTGTTGGCAACGTGGGGCACATTGAACTTGTCAAGAAGGCCGGGCTTGTTCCCGTTGGTGATTTCCGCTTTAACGTGACCAACTGTGAGTCGGTTTGCGTTTTGGAAGAAATGGGAATCGACTCTGTTATCCTCTCCCCCGAACTGACTCTGCCGCAGGCACGTGACATCAAGGGAGATACCTCGCTCATCGTGTACGGGCGTATTCCTTTGATGACGGTTGAAAAATGTGTAATCAAAGAAATCGCAAATTGCGATACGTGCGCCAAAAACAATGCGATTTTGACCGACCGTCGCGGCGTTTCCTTCCCCGTTCTGCGAGAGTGGGAACACCG
>JAZRKS010000318.1:0-2178 GCA_045646445.1 Eubacteriales bacterium
CCTAAGACCGCTTGGCCTTCCGACTTCCGTAGGGGCGATTCACGAATCGCCCGTTTTTGCGCACTATACACGTTTGTTTTCGGGATGCCCGGGAGGTCATCCCCTACTTTTTGTGAGCGTATTCTCTATAACTCTTTCCTCATCTTGAGGAGCGCTCCCTTTTCAAGTCGGGAGACCTGCGCTTGCGAGATGCCGATCTCCTCGGCGATTTCCATTTGGGTTTTGTTTTTGTAAAAGCGCAGGTTGATGATCTTGCGCTCGCGCTCGTTGAGTCGCATCATCGCCTCGCGCAAAACGATGTTCTCCAGCCATAGCTCGTCTCCTGAAGTGGAGTCGGAAAGCTGATCCATCAGGTAAAGTGCATCACCGTTATCGTTAAATACGGGTTCGTAGAGCGAAATCGGCTCGGCTATGGCATCGAGGGCGTGCACGACTGCCTCTTTCTTCTCTCCTAAGTGCGTGGCAATCTGCTCGACTGTGGGCTCGCTTTCGTGCAGAGCGATGAGCTCCTCGCGTGCTTGCAAGGCGCGATAGGCGAGATCCCTGACCGAGCGGCTGATTCGAATGGCATTGTTATCGCGCAGGTAGCGACGAATTTCGCCAATGATCATTGGCACGGCGTAGGTCGAAAATTTAACGTCGAGGTCGGTATTAAAGTTATCCACCGCCTTGACAAGTCCGATACAACCGACTTGAAAGAGGTCATCGAGGTTTTCTTTTCTGCTTGTAAAACGTTGAATTATGGATAACACCAAGCGTAAATTGCCGTTGATGAGCTCGGCTCGTGCTTCCTCGTCGCCGTTTTTCATCCGTAAGAGAAGTTCCCTTTTTTCCTCGTCCGAGAGCACCTTGAGGTTTGAGGTATTCACCCCGCAAATTTCCACTTTGTTGTAGTACATTCTTGCCACCAATCCCTGTTTTTTGTTCCAAAAAAAGTATTGCCGAGAGGTAGGGGTGGTATTCAAGGCAGAATATGGGAACACACCCGAAAAAATTGTAAAATTGGGCTTGCAAACGCGCCCGCGGTGTGGTATAATGGCATTGATATTGATGGGCAAGCTTTGCCCTTTTGGGAGGATGCTATGAAATTATCTTTGGAACAACTGACAAGTATTGCACGCGGCATCGACCGCGTGGAACAAGTAGCCGACGGTGTGCAGTTCTTTCGCATGACCGAGGCACAAAAGGCCTATTACATGCACTACAACAACATTGAAAAAGCCAACAAGACCGATTCGACCTCGGGTGTTCGTTTGGCGTTTTATACCGACAGCGAGAGTCTCAAATTTTCGGTGAGATTGACCGATGGCTCGAGCCGCGCGTATGCATATTTTGATGTTTACGAGAACGGTGCGATGATTGCCCACGGCGGCAGCGACAAAGAAAACCAAGCACAAATGGAAGTCAAGCTTCTCCCCGGTGAAAGTCTTGTGGAGATCTATTTCCCTTGGTCCAAGGGCGTTGTGATGACCTCGTTTGAGCTCGACGACGGTGCGACGGTCAAGCCCTATACCCGTTCCAAAAAGCTGGTTGCCTATGGCGACTCCATTACCCACGGCTACGATGCCATTTATCCTTCCCTTTCCTACGTCAACCGTCTTGGAAATCTGCTTGATGCCGACGTGCACAACCGCGGCATTGGCGGTGACACATTCTCGCCCGAGTTGGCAAAACGTGACAATATCGAAAACCCCGATTTTGTAACCGTTGCTTACGGCACCAACGACTGGAGCATGTGCCCCATGGAAAAATTTGAGGCAAACTGCCGCGGTTTTTTTGAGGTGATGCACGAGAGGTTTCCCAATGCGCGTGTGATTGTTATTGCCCCCATTTGGCGCGGTGACTCCGAGCGCGAGACCGCTATGGCACGCCCCATCAGTGACGTTTACAAGCTGTTTTGCGAATACACCAAGAATTACGACCACTTTACCGTTGTGGACGGTTGGAATCTCATCCCTCACCTCTCGGCGTTCTTCCACGATCAAATTTTGCACCCCAATGATCAGGGATTTAGCCTCTATGCGGAGAATTTGTATAAGGAAATTATGAAAAAGTAAGCACAAAAGCCGACGGAAAACCGTCGGCTTTCGTATTGTTAGGTCACAAAATTCCAACGGATGCCGCGCATCCGTCACCTCATCCGTCAGTCGGCAAGCGACTGACACCTTCCCCTCAAGG
>JAZRKS010000319.1:0-7983 GCA_045646445.1 Eubacteriales bacterium
CATAAATACGATACCATTCTCCCTTGTCCAAAACCTTTACAACCTCAGTTATAGAAGATTCGGCATAAAACTGACTGCTTTGGGTTGTTATTTCCCCTGTTTGTGTGTCTATAGTGACTTTAGAAGGAAAAATCGTAGGATAATACTTTTCTTTTGGCGGAATTGCTGCAAGAAACGGAAATGGAATAAGAACAAGAAAGAAAAGTAATACAATCCAATCTATTTTTATTGCAAAAACAACTGTTGGAATTGCGAATAGAATAGACGCTATAAGCCCGCCGATAAAGCTAATTTTTGCTCCTCCGCGCAATACACCTTCCTTACATTTTCCGGATATCTGACCTTCAAATACAATCATAGATTTCTCCTCCCGTTATAGCTATATTGTTTCTTTTATAATACCATATGCAACCATATTGCACCCTTCATATAACGTAAATTCTAAACCTACGCACAAATTGTTAGGTGCACATTCTTCATTCAAATAATGAAGCTTAGCTAAAGTCTTAAATTCCTCTATCTTTTTGTAATTACAAACAACTACACTCCAAGAACCTTGTAAACCATCAAATTTAATTTGTGGAGCATATTTGTTTGTATTAAAGGGCATTTGACTTTTTCTACCGCCTTCTTCCTGTTTTAGCCAGCTAATTTCCGCAATATATTCCATAAGATTCTCCTCTACATAAACCAAATATGTTCCACTATAGTTTTGAAAAAATCTCTTGACACATCTTAACAATTTCATTATATCATCAAAGTCAATGTTTTGCAAGAGCTCTAATCAAAATTCTTAATTTCAGATAAAAACTCCGCACCTCAAATGAAGTGCGGAGTTAAAAATAGAGTGGATATTATCTAATTGGCTTCTTGTACGGTTCAAAACCTAAATAAATTCTTGCTTTTTCGGAAAGGACCATACGATATTCGTTATCTTTCAAAAATTGTAAAGCATTTTCTTTATATGGATCAAAATATGAATGTAGCATTTTGTTTAACAACTCTCGATATTCTTCTTCAGTCCATTCTTCAAATAGGATTTCGTGTCGATGATATCCTCGAAGTTCAGTATTATGTTCCATTTTTATCTCGATCATCGTGTCATATTTTTCCTCAAACTTTACCGAATCATCATATAAGTCATTAAGGAAAAACCAATAATTAAATGATTTCACACCTCTCCAAGAACGAAATTTTACTATTATGGTTATTTCATCAAGATACAATATGTAGTTGTCTTTTTGTTTTACAAAATCATATTCTAAAAATATTTCTTTTGTGATTTTGTTAAATTGCTTCTTGTCCATATTTTTCTCCTATTTACGATTCTTGCTCGATGTAATAACAACTTTACCGCTGTTGGTTTTGACGTTGATTTTGATTCCATCCGTGCCGCTGACGTATGTATTTCCCTCTTGTTTTACGGGAAAATCAACGGTGGGCGCGCCGCCGCGTTTTGTCTCGTGTGTGAGAGTAAAGGCGGTGGCTTCGAGGAGCTCGATTGTGACGCTGCCCGAGGCGGTTTGCACGTTGATATTCTCTATGATAATATTGGAAACGGTTACGTTAGAAGAAACCGCATTGATATTGAGGTTTTTCAGCTGACCGATCTGCTTTTCGGGAATGCGCAGGATGAGGTCTTTTTCCTTATCCTTGTTTGTGCCAAAGAACGAAGACGAGCCGCGGTATTTGATGGAGAGCGTTTTGCCGTCCTCGCTGACAAACCAATGGAGCTGCGTTTTTTCGGTCAGTTCGGCAGGCGCGCTTTCGCTGACCGAGATATAGGCATCCTGACAGATGACAACGGTCACGCTGCCGTCGATCCAATCGAGGTCGATGCTCTCCACGGCGGGCGCGGGGATGGTTCCCTCTCCCGTGCGGTAGGCGCTGTCATCGTAGCGGTAATTCGTCCAGCCAAGGTTCCATTCCCCTTTGCCGACAAGCCCATTGAGAACCCCGAGCAGAATGGCGCCAACGATCAGCCCGCCTAAGACACACGCGGTGTATTTGATGATTTTTTTGTTTTTCATAGTGGTCTCCTTTGTTAACGTAAACGGTTCATTTTGTCGGTTTCGATGACGTTCCCCAGCGTGTAGAGCACCAAGGCGTAGTCGGCGTTGCAAGTGCCTGTGTAGGCGGTGACGTCGGTGTAGTCGGTGCGCGGTGAGGAAAGATTATACAAAACAAGGTCAAAATGCTGTGCCAAAAACGGGGCTACCGAGTTGGCAAAGCTATCCTTAAATATAGCAAGTGTTGGGCGGTTTTGACCGTCCTTTTTTGTGACGGTGACAATGTCGTGCGTGCCATCGAGAAAGACAGAATATTTGTCATTCCCCTCAAGGTGCGAGCGGTTGTAAAGTCCACTTTCCAGTATGCGGCCGTCAGCAGTTACAAGGAAAGAATCCTCGTTGCCAAGGAGCCACAATTCTACTGTGTCGGGCTTAACAAAGCGAAAGCCCGATGCAGATGCAAACGTGCCCCAAAAGTCCTTTGAGACGGTCTCTTTTTGAAAATTCTCTGCGGGAATGATATCGTTTTCCATTCCAAAAGCTTTCAGAATGTCGCAATAGGCGTAGTATGCGCCAAGGGTTGTCCAATGGTGGTCGGTGCGATAGTAAACGTATTCTCCGCCCTCGTAGCGACTCTGATAGGTGGGAACGATGTCGAGATAGTTAACGTGCTCGTCCACGCTCTCGCGCAGGGTTGCAAGCATCGCATCACTCGCATCGGCAGGATACAAAAAGGCAGACGCGGCAACGTCGGCGGTGCGACCTGTGAGGAAAACGACAAGCGGAACGTCCACATTTTCGGCGGCGCGGTTGATGCCCGCGGCGGCACTTTGCAGGTGTGCGGCATCGATGATGTCGCTCTCCTTTGACGCATCTCCATCTGCGCGTGCGGTGGTGAAGAGCCGCTTGGCGAGTTGAGAGCTGCGACCGAGAAGAATGCCGTTGTTCTCGCCCTTGCCCGATAGGAGCTCAAGTCCTCCTTTGAGGGTGACGAAGAAATTTCTTGCGGGAAATTGGTCGGCAAAATAATCGTTGTAGGCACTCGATAACTCTCCCGAAAAAAGCTTTTCGGTGTCAAAGCGCGGCAAGGTTTGCAGTGCGCGGTTCTCGCGCGCGGAAAAGGATTTATCGGGAATGAGCCAAAAGGAAATGGCTCCAAGACTCAAAAGCAAAACGAAGCTGACGACGGTTGCAATGGCGTGTCGACGTTTCATTTTTATCTGCGCAAATGCGCTTCCCTTCTTGGTTTTCAAAATTGCGTGTACTCAAACGGGCTAAAGGTGGAGTCCACCAAGTACGCCACGCACACGGCAAAAAGTGTGATGCAAAGAATAACGGTTGCGGCTTGCAGGCGCGGATGTCTTTCCCCGACGCGCTCCCAAAATCTCTTCGGAAAAGGGGTGGCACCAATGGCGGAGACGAGAATCAGCGGTGCCAAACGTATCAGTGTATAAAGCGCGGTTGGTGTTGCAAGTCCGTTCGCTCCCACTCCAAAAAGCGCCAAAAAGGTGGAAAATGCCGCTCCAAGGTCGTTGTGGGAGAAAATGAGAAATCCCACACCGATGAGGAAAAGCGAATAGAGATGCGCCACAAAATGCGGTAATTTTTCTAAAAAGCGGAGCAAAAAGGCGCGCTCTATACTAATAATAACGGCAAAATAAACGCCCCAGAGAACAAAGTTCCAATCCGCTCCGTGCCAAAAGCCAGTCAAAAACCAAACAATGGCAAGGTTGCGGTAACGTTTAAAGGTTCCTGCTCTGTTTCCGCCAAGCGGAATGTAAACGTACTCGCGGAACCACGAGGAAAGCGAGATGTGCCACCGCCGCCAAAACTCGGTAATGCTTTTTGCAATATAGGGATAGTTGAAGTTTTCGGGAAAGTGAAAGCCGAACATTTTGCCAAGCCCGATTGCCATATCCGAGTATCCCGAAAAATCGTAGTAAAGGTGCAAAGAATAAAGAATGACAACCATCCACGCACCGATTACGGTCGGTTGGAGAGCTCCGCTGTCGCGAAAATAGCGATATCCTGCCGCTAAAACGTCGCCTATGAGAACCTTTTTGGCAAGTCCCACCACAAAGCGCAAAACGCCTTTGGCAAAGTCGCAAACGTTCTCGCGGCGCGCGGTGAGTTGTTCGTCAATCTCGGTGTAGCGCACAATGGGGCCTGCAATCAGTTGCGGAAAGAGGGTGACATACGCGCCAAAATCGATATAATTTCTTTGCGCCGCGCAATCTCCGCGGTAAACGTCTATTGTGTAGGAAATGATTTGAAAGGTGTAAAAGGAGATGCCGATGGGCAGCGCGAGAGATGCAATGGTTGGCACAGTAATCCACGGCAGGCGCGAGAGGTTTTGCGCAAAGAAGTTATAGTATTTGAAAAAGAACAAAAACGAGATGCTGACACACACCGAAAGCGTGGTGAACACTTTTGCGCGGCGTCGATTTTCAACTCGGTATTCTCCAATGCAAAGCCCAAAAAAGTACGCGAGAGTGATAGATGCAAGCATCAGGAGCACGTAGATCGGCTCTCCCCACGCGTAAAAGAGGAGACTGACCCCAAAAAGCGCCGCATTCTTCCCTTTTTGCGGTGTGATATAATAGATGAGCAGCACCGCCGGCAGATATGCAAATAAAAAAATGAGAGAGGAAAATACCATACCCCAAAAGTGCTCTCTTTCTTTCTTTTATTATACAGTATTCGCGCTTTGTTGTCAAGAAATACATTGAAAAATAAAAGAGCAAGAGCCCCCATTTTTGAGGGCTCTTTTTATGTTTTTATTATTGTGAATTAACGGGATAAATTGCGATTATAGAATTTGCGTTTTTCTTGGGAACTTTCTCGGCAAACATAAATTCAAAATCCTCATTATATGTATACAAGAAGAAGTTATCATGGCTTTCGTAGTCTACACGAACAACCGCCTTACCTTCCGAAGTCGGTGTATAATAACAGGTGATGTGCCCACCTGCCTCAATTGCCATACTCAAAACAGCATCTTTGGTGTTATGGGGTTGCGGCCTTACACTTTCCTCGCCTTTTTTCATATATATCGGATTGTCAATCCAAGCATATTGCGCAATGTCTCCCATAAAATCATCTATGAATTTTTTACCGGATGTACCATCAAAACCGTAATCGTCCTTTTCCTCGTAGATCAACTCGGTTCCTTCCCCACCCTTTTCATATCTATATACTCGGCGTATATGTTTATAACCAAACATGGTAAATGTTTTTTCAGAAGCAAAAGAATAAAATGTTTTTCCGTCAACACTTGCTATTTTGTGTGACAAGTCAAACCTTGCACATTCGTTGAGTGTCTTATCCTTCAAAGAATATTCCATTACTACATCATAGTTACTTGAAACTCTTTTTTCACAAAAATACATATATTCATCCGTTCCACAAATGAAGTATGCACTGGGCATCAACCCAATTTTTTTCAAATCCACCTCTTCATACACGTTGGATACGATTGTGAGATCATTTCTAACACCAACGTAATGAATGTCGTCATTCGTTTTTTCCTCAATAAGATTCAAATATGCTCGATTGCCACAACTGCATACACTCAACAGCATTGCCGCAACAAGACAAATCAATAAAACTTTTTTCATTGTTTTGATCTCCTATTCATAATTATTTGTAAAAGATATCACATCCAGAAGTTCCATCTGTTCCACGTTTACCGGTGTCACCTCTGTCACCCCAGCCTTTCGATGCGCCACCGGCGCCACCGTTTCCGCCGACACCGCCCAAGAAGGACGCGTCACTTCCGGGATTGATAGTAACCTTTGCCAAATGGTCTCCACCAATCGCATTGGCACCATTTCCGCCATTGCCTCCGTCTCCGCCATCTGCCCAGAGCGCAGCGTCATAGTCGCCGGAACCGCCTGTACCGCCGTTTCCACCGTTTCCGCCTCGAATTATTACCGATGCAGCATAGCAATCGGCATAGCATTGACCGTTGATAAAGATAGCAGGAACACCGTTTTCTCCATTGCCACCTCTACCGGCACCATCTGTTATCGAAGGCTTCTTGGCTCCGGTTTTACCGTCTGCAGCTCTGCCAACGACGCTTAAGTTACATACCGAGCCCTCAAAAATAAGGTTAACATCAATATTGCGTGTTTGAGATTCCAAAATTGTAGTATTGGATTCTATCATAATATTTTTAAAGGTAATATTAATGTTAGAACCTCTATCATCAATAATAATTTTTACATTTTGGAAAGGTGTTCCCGTAGCGGAACCGGAAAACGTTACGTCAGTAACTCTTGACGGGATGTGGATCACATAACCGTCGCAATGGTAGGTTCCGTCAGAGAGGTTTACTTCAAAGGTGTTTTTTGCACCGCTATAAGAAATTTCGTTATTCTTTAATTTTGTACAGTCAAACAAAAAAGTATCAAAGTTAGGATACGCAGATTGTGTTGGAGCTATGGGAGTTCCCGAAGAAGTTTGTCCTTGATTGGCATCGTTGCCGTACTGGAATTCACGGTATCCGCACGAGCTGCAAGCGCGATAAGAATAGTCACCGTTACTGATCCATTCCCCAAACAAGTGCCCTTTTGCAGGAATCGTGCGAGATTCGCTCATTCCGCAACGTTCACACGTGCCTCTCTCGGTTCCTTCGGACGCGCAAGTCGCCTTTTCAACGGTTCTCCAATTGGAGAACTCGTGCTTGCATTCGCCAGAGCATGCCGTAACAAAAACAAGCACAAAAAGTATTGCTAAGATAAATTTGATAGATTTCATTTTTTTATCCTCCTTTTTTCTACATTATAGCACACCTCACTCTCTTTGTCAACACCAATAACTAAAATTTTAGTTATATATTTCTTCATAATTTTAGTTATAACTGTTATATTATAAAAAAGGAGGGATATTATGAACATAGATTATTCTGCAATAGGTAAAAGAATTAAGGACGCGCGACGCGAAATGAATTACACCCAGGAAAGCTTGGCAGAGAAATTAGAGGTCTCGATTGGTTATATCAGTCAAGTTGAAAGAGGCATTACCAAAATCAGTTTAGATCTTTTGGGAGCGATTTCAGGCATATTAAAAAAGGACATTGCCTTTTTTGTTAGCGGTAGCAATGTCTCCTCGGAAAATTATTTGTTTTCCGAGATAACCTCTGATTTTGCTTTGCTTTCCACGCGCGATAAACAGCTAACAGCAAGCTTTATAAAGCTTCTATTAAACAGACAATAAAAAAACGATGGCAAGCTAATTGCCATCGTTTTTTTGTTCTGTCTTTATTATGCTTTACCTACGGAGCCAAACAGTTCCATTTTTTCTTTAACGGTTGCCTTGATAGCTTCTACGCCGGGAGCGAGGAGCTTACGGGGGTCAAAGCCCTTGCCGGAAAGATCCTTGCCTGCCTCAACGTAAGCGCGGGTAGCAGCTGCGAAAGCGAGCTGGCACTCGGTGTTAACGTTGATCTTGGAAACGCCAAGAGAGATTGCCTTCTTAATCATCTCTTCGGGGATGCCTGTGCCGCCGTGCAGTACGAGGGGCATTTCGCCAACCTTTTCGGAGATGGCTGCGAGAGTATCAAAGGAAAGTCCCTGCCAGTTTTCGGGGTACTTGCCGTGGATGTTACCGATGCCTGCTGCAAGCATGGTAACGCCAAGATCTGCAATCATCTTGCACTCGTCGGGATCGGCACACTCGCCCATACCGACAACGCCGTCTTCCTCGCCGCCGATCGAGCCAACCTCAGCCTCCAGCGACAAGCCCTTCTCCTCGCAAACTGCAACGAGCTCCTTGGCCTTTGCTACGTTCTCTTCGATGGGATAGTGAGAACCGTCGAACATAATGGAAGAAAAGCCTGCCTCGATGCACTTGTAGCAACCGTCATAGGAGCCGTGGTCGAGGTGAAGTGCTACGGGAACGGTGATCTTCAATTCATCGATCATAGCCTTTACCATATCGGTAACGGTTTTGAAGCCGCACATATACTTGCCAG
>JAZRKS010000320.1:0-5025 GCA_045646445.1 Eubacteriales bacterium
CGGAGAAGTATGCGGGAACGGTGATGACCGCCTGGCTGACGGTAGTGCCGAGATAGCTCTCTGCGTCCGCTTTCAGCTTCTGCAGAACCATTGCGGAAAACTCCTGAGGAGTGTAGGACTTGCCGTCGATATCCTTCTTGAAGTTGGTACCCATCTCACGCTTGATGGAGATGATGGTGCGGTCGGGATTGGTGATCGCCTGTCTCTTTGCCACCTGTCCGACCATTCTTTCGCCCGTCTTGGAAAATGCAACGACGGAGGGAGTGGTTCTCGCGCCCTCGGGATTGGGGATAACGATGGGCTCTGCGCCCTCGTAAACTGCTACACAAGAGTTGGTTGTACCCAAGTCAATACCAATAATTTTTCCCATAATAATTTTTCCTCCAATTATATAAAAGTAATGTTTAACAAGTTGAGTGCGACGTCAGTTTGCAACCTTGACCATCGCGTAGCGGATGACCTTATCACCCTTGCAGTAGCCCTTTTGGAAGACTTCTACGATCTCACCGTCGCCATACTGCTCATCCTCCACGTGCATAACTGCGTTGTGAAGGTTGGGATCGAAGGTTTTGCATTCGATCTCCTTGACGCCCATTTTATCCATGGCATCGTCAAATGCCTTTACCGTCATTTCAAGTCCCTTGGTAACGGCCTCCATGTTATTGGACTTGCTTGCGCGCTCGAGATTATCGAGAATGGGAAGCAGGTGCGCGATGCAATCGCTGTAAGCATCTGCCCAAACGCCCTCCTTCTCTTTTGCGCTTCTTTTGCGGAAATTATCGTACTCCGCCATCATACGTTTATATCTGTCGTTACATTCGTCGCATTCAGCCGTTTTGGCTACCAGCTTTTTGGTAAGCTCTGCGATTTCTGTTTCCGGCTTTTTTACCTTCTTTTTATTGTCCGCCTTTGCGGTATCCTTCGGCGCTTCGGTTTTAGCCTCATTCGCCGCGGTTTTCATTTCCTCCATCGGGTTCTCCTCCACTAATTTGTTTGCTTGTATGAATCATATTGGATATGTTGCCGCTGAGCCCCTCAAGGGTTGCAAGCACCTTGGCGTAATCCATACGCCGCGGTCCCAAAATACCGATGGCTCCCAGTGTTTTGCCATCCTTAACGATGGGCTTGAACACCAGCGCGGAATTGTTCATCACCTTAACCTGACTTTCGGAGCCGATGAGAACGCTTACGTCTTCCGTTTCGCTTCGCGAAACGAGATTTAAGATATCCTCTTTCTTTTCGAGCGTGCCAAGCAGCCCTTGGAGCTGTGTGACGTCGCTGTATTCGGGATATTGCAAAAGTCTATCAATGCCGCTGACACGCATCTCCCCTCGGTCTGATTCGTTTAAGAGATCGTAAATGACCTTGATAACGTCGTTTACAATGGCACCGTCAATTCCCATTTCCTTTTCAATCCGCATCATAATGGGAAGCGTGATCTGCTCTGCCGAAAGACCGACAAGCGTGGAATTGAGCACGCGCGCAAGCTTTGTGACCGCCGTTTGCGTGAACGCCTGCGCCTCGGAGTGCAGATGCTTGGTTTTTACGTTGCCGTCGGAATCGACCGCCACCAAAATAATGTGGTCGGGGTCGAGATAAATGGTCTCGAATTTTTCAACGCTAACCGAATGAAGCTTTGGTTTGATAGCAATACCGGTGTAGTTAGTCATAACCGATGCCAGATTGGATGCCGCTAAAAGGATTTGGTCAAGCTCCCCCATTTTTGCCTTGAGAAGAGCGTTGATTTGCGCGATCTCGTTGGTGGTCATGGCATAACGCTCGATAAGTGCGTCAACGTAAAAGCGGTAACCGAGCTCACTGGGTACGCGTCCCGCGGATGCGTGGGGCTGCTCGAGATAGCCCATTTCCTCAAGCTCTGCCATTTCGTTACGAATGGTTGCCGAGGAGCAGTTGATGTGCTGACTTTGCAAAATATACTTGGAGCCAACCGGCTCGCCGCCTTCGATGTGCGCATCAACGATCGCTTTTAATATTTGCTTTTTTCGCTCACTTAATCCGCGATTTTCGTCTTTCATTGCCAATTTGCTCCTTTCTGTTGCTTTTTTCGTGTTTTTTAGCACTCGTTTTGGTTGAGTGCTAACTTACGATATAAATTTACCACTTTTTTGCCCGTTTGTCAATGGTTTTTTCTAATATATTTATGAACTTTTTGTTAATATTGCGGTAGAGTGCTAAAAAAGAGCCTTGCCGAAGCAAAGCTCTTTTGCGGTATTTTTGTGTTAGGATTCAAATTCGATCCGCTTTTGCACCTCTTTGGTATAAAAGGCTTGCACTAGATACAAAAGGACGAAATACCCGATTAACCAAGTGGCAACGTCACCTATATAATAAGTAACCAAAAGGAGCCATTCGGCAGCTTCGGTGGGCAGTCCCCAAAAGAAGATATCGTAGTAAAGGCGAGAGAGTAGCTTGATGCACGCAGGAATAAGTGCGGCAAAGAAGCAGAGCTTGACGATTGGTTGCTTTAGGTTGAAAAGCCCCTCAATCGGCAAACAGTCGGCAATCAGCTCTTCCCCTTCTCTCCCCTTAGTATAGGTCTTGCCCGCCATTGTGGAGCGACGGCAAAACTCTGTCAAAAGGAGCACGCCAAGCATTTGCAAAGCATCCATTGCTATGCTGAACAAGGCACTTGGGAGTTCCTCTCCAAAAAAGACCTTCCATTTGGGAAAGGACATGAGCAGATACCCTACAAACAGGGTTATAAAGTATCTTGCCGCTACGGTAGAGGCGTAAACAATGAGAAAATCCTTGATCTGCTTTTTGCCAAAACGCAAATAAATATAAATAAGGAAAGCAAACGAGCCCCAATAAAAGGAGAAATCGATGAGGGGATCGACAAGCTCTGTGAGCAAAAAGAGCAAAACGGAATTGCGCCAGAGCACGTTGCTGGAAAGCAACAGGTAGATAGGCGTATAAACAAGAGAAAGAACGGCAACGCAAACAACCGCAAAGGTCAAAAAATTCTTTTTTGCACGTTTGATGCAAAGATCGTCAAACAAAAGGTTTTGCACGTGGCACCTCCTAAAATAACTACCCTATTATACCACACTCCACTGTGTTATGTCAACCTATTTGACAATTTTTCATCTCATTCATATACTGATATAGAAAATTCAAAACGGGAGGTATTCTTTATGCCCTACGACAACAATTCGCCTCTTCCCTTTGACTATGCCGCACTGATGGAGCGGCTCCACCGCCTTGCCGATACATATCCTTTTTTGACACTTTCTTATATAGGGACTTCCATTCTCGACCGCGCCATTCCCATTTTGCACGTTGGCAGCGGTGGGCGGCGCGTACTCTACGTTGGCGCACACCACGGCATGGAGTGGATCACCTCCTTGGTTTTGGTGCGCTTTTTAGAGGAGCTTTGCGAGGCGGTGGAAGGTAAACGATGCGTAAAAGGGATATATCCTTGTGATCTGTTGGACGGATATACCCTATCGGTGGTTCCAATGCTCAATCCCGATGGGGTGGAATATCAAATTCACGGGGTGAGCGAAGAGAATCCTCTGCGCGAGCGGCTTTTGGAAATGAACGGCGGCAGCGAGGATTTTTCCTGTTGGCAGACAAACGCACGCGGCGTTGACCTCAACCACAATTACGATGCGGGATTTGCGGAATATAAGAAATTAGAAAAAGAAAACGGCATTGGGAGAGGCGCACCCACGCGGTATAGCGGTGAATGTGCCGAAAGCGAGCCCGAGGTGGCGGCGCTTTGCAATCTTTTGCGTTTTTTGTCCCCTTGGCGCGGTGTGATGACCTTGCACACACAAGGCGAGGAGATCTTTTCTCCCTCCCTCAAAGAGAGCGAAAAAAGCGCAGTGACAGCGCGTCGATTGGCAAAGCTGACGGGCTACAAACTATCGCGTGCCGAGGGTCTTGCCGCATACGGCGGTATGAGCGATTGGTGTGCGGATGCGCTCTCGATCCCATCCTTTACAATGGAATGCGGCAGAGGAAAAAATCCCCTGCCGACAACACAATTTTCTTCCATTTATGCCACAATGAGAGCCGCGCTTTTCCTCTTTCCCACCATCCTTTGATTTTTGCATTCTTTTTTTAAAAAAAGAATTGCAAACCTGTGCGGTATATGATATAATATAATTTAAATGATGGATTTTTGGCGATCTTTTTCTTGTGAGGCGTTGTTTTCCTCTTGCAAACGGCACTTGGCGGTATACTTTTTGCGCGTTGCTTCCCCTCCACGCAAATGCCGCTCCTGCTTGTTTTTGATGAGCAATTCCTGCACCTGTTGCCACAATGCGTGATTGACGTGGCGAAGTCGGTCGGTGACATCCTTATGTACGGTGCTTTTGCTGATGCCGAACACCTGCGCCGCCACCCTTACGGTGGTTGCATGCTCGATCAGGTACTCGCCAAGCACCACGCAACGCTCCCTGCCGGTCCAATCAGAGATCATACTGTATCCTCCTATTTGGGTTCTCTCTGTTTGATACTATGCACCGCCAAAAAAGTTTAGAAGTGATTTGATAAAAAAGGATCTGTTTTTATGTTAAAAGAAGAACAACGATTTGTCACCTCGGATATTTTAGAGGGAATGACCTCGATTTCTGCCCTTTTAAATTCGGGAGATGAAAACGACCGCAAAATTGAAAAGGTACTCATCGACCGTGCAAAAAGGAAGTCGAAAGCGCCGCAGATCGGTTTTTTGACGGCAAAATCGCATGAGCTCGGTTTTCCCGTTGAGTTTGTAGATGCCGAGGAGATCGACCGCTTGGCAGTCGGCAACACCCACGGCGGTATTTTGGCACTTTGCACCGCTCGCACCATTCCCACCTTGACTGCAAAGGATATTCAGCCTAATTGCTTTTACGTTTATCTTGAGGGAATCGAAGACCCCTACAATTTCGGCTATGCCATTCGTTCACTGTATGCGGCAGGGGTTAGTGGCATCATTCTCCCCCCGCGCAACTGGATGAAGTCGGATCGTAGCCATGTCGTTCTGTGGGCCAAGGAGTTGGGTTCAAGTGTTGTCTT
>JAZRKS010000321.1:0-3015 GCA_045646445.1 Eubacteriales bacterium
GCCGCAGCAGGATATGGCTGAAAATTTCGGTGGCTTTTCAAGGAAAATGTTACTTTTGCCGTGGTATGCCACCCAAACTCGTTGCCATATCCCATCGTCGCTATCGCTCCTCGGTTTTACCTCGCTTCTCGCTCGGTAAAACTTCGACTACGAAAACCGCTTGAGGTTTTCTCCGCTCAGAGTGACATGCTGACGGATGATTTTTTACTTTACCTTATTTTGTGTTCTTTTTATTTTCTTCAAAACCACCGCGCCCATGGGGGGCAGGGTGATGGAGACTGCGTGCGTGTATCCGCGCGGCAGGTCGCGCTTTTGGGCGGTGAGGATGCCCTCGTTGAGATTTCCTTCTCCGCCAAACTCGATGGCGTCGCTGTTGAAAACTTCTTCGTACTTACCTGCCTTGGATACAGCGGCGAGGAAGCCCTCGCGCTTGACGGGCAGGAAGTTGAGAAACACGGTCAGCTCCTCGCCGTTTTTGGCGATACGTCTGTAGGAAAGAATGCTTTGTTCGCTGTTGTCGGGGTCGATCCATTCAAAGGATGCAGGTCCTTCGTCGGCATTCCAAAGCGCGGGGTTCTCTAAATAAAAGTGGTTGAGGCGCGAGACGAACAATTGATACTTTGCGTGCATATCATAATCAAGCATGAACCATTCAATGCCGTTATCATAATCCCACTCGCGGAAGACACCAAGCTCCGAGCCCATAAAGAGCAGCTTTTTGCCGGGATGTGTCATCATGTACGTAAGATACGTGCGCGCGCCTGCAAACTTGGTCGCATACTCGCCTGCCATTTTGTCGAGCAAGGATTTTTTGCCGTGCACCACCTCATCGTGGGAGATGGAAAGCACGTAATGCTCGTCAAAGGAATACATAATGGAAAAATTCATTTTGCCGTGGTGATAGGAACGCAACAAAGGGTCTTCCTTCACATAGGAAAGAGTATCGTTCATCCAACCCATGTTCCATTTGTAAGAGAAGCCAAGGCCGTCCTTTTCAAAGCCCGTAATCTGTACGATAGCCGCGGATTCCTCGGCAATAGTCATCACATCCGGATAATTTGCGGCAAGGTAACGGTTCATTTTTTGAAAGAATGCAATCGCCTCAAGGTTGCGGTTATCGCCGTATTGATTGGGAACCCATTCGCCCGGCGCTTTGTCGTAATCGAGGTAAAGCATTGCCGCCATAGCATCTACGCGGAGCGCGTCAACGTGGTATTCCTTGAGCCAATAAACGGCGTTGGAGATGAGAAAGCTCTGCACTTCCTCGCGGCCAAGGTCAAAGCAACGTGTGCCCCAGCCCTTGTGCTCTTGGCGGTCCCAGCCCTGATATTCATAGAGGGGCTGTCCATCAAATTCGTAAAGACCGTGTGCATCCTTTGCAAAGTGCGCGGGGACCCAATCGAGAATGACACCGATGCCTGCCTCGTGCATCGCATCCACAAACGCCATAAAATCCTTGGGGCTGCCGTAGCGCGCAGTGGGGGCGTAATATCCGCAAACCTGATAGCCCCACGAGCCATCATAGGGATATTCGCTTACGGGCATCAATTCCACGTGTGTATAGCCCATTTGCTTGAGGTAGGGGGCGAGATCACTTGCGGTTTCGGCATAGGAGTAATAACTGCCATCGTCATGCCGCTTCCAAGAGCCGAGATGCATCTCGTAAACGTTGAGAGGCTGCGACAGATATTTTGCACGATTGAAGTGCGCTTTGCGATATTTTAACCAGCCTGCATCACGCCAAGTATAACCGCCGATATCAGAGATGAGCGATGCGGTTTCGGGCGGACGTTGCATCGAAAAGCCATAAGGGTCTGCTTTGAGAAATTCGCGCCCGTGGTTGCGAATGCAGTATTTGTAGCACTGCCCCATACAAACGCGGTCGCGCGGCAAGGAAAGCTCCCACACGCCACCCTCGGTAATGCGCGCCATAAAATCGGCATCCCTGTTCCAGCCGTTAAAGTCACCGCACACCGAAACAGACTCGGCGTTGGGCGCCCAAACGCGAAAGACTACGCGCTCGCCCTCAAAGTGCTGACCGAGATATTCGTATGCTAAAAAATTGGTGCCTTGATGGAAAAGATACGCCGCCATATCCTGCGACTCTTTTGTTTGCTTTTGCGTGCTGTTTTCTTTTTTCACAGGCCTTCCTCCTCTCACAAAAATCAAACAACGGTAGTATATCCAAAACGCGCCGCACTATCCTGCTTTTTTCTTGCTTTGATAAATTTGGCGCAAGGTTCTCCATTGTTTATTTTATCACATTTTTTTGCCCTTGTCAATGCGCCGCGCACACAAATTCTTCGCTATATAACAAGAAAATTTAATATATATCTCCCGCGTGCGCGAAAAAGCGACAAAAGCTCCCAAATTACGGGGTGCTCGCGCCTCCCTTTCCGCTTTGCCACCACACCACTTGCATTGCCATATCCTTGCAAGAGAAAGAGAGCGGTTCTCCTTTTTGGGAAAGCGTTAGTGTGCCACCCGTGGGAAAAGAAAGCACGGTGTTCTCGCCCACCCGTTGCACACTTTGGATATCGTCATCGGGCAAAAACGCGGTAACGGGTCTCAAAAACCCCGCAACCTCGGATGTATTGCAAGTATAGTGCAGCTCCCCCAATGACACCGCGCACGTCTCTCCCTCTGCCACGAGTATCAAGCCACAAAGTGATGTGGGAGATAGGTATTCCACGCGTACACGCTCGCCCCCCTCGCCAACCTCAATCAAGGCGCAAAAATCCATGCCGCTCATCTTGCCCCGCACCTCTCCACAGCCGCCATGTGTTAAGTAGCTCGCATTGCTCCGCGCAGGCGCGCACCCAACCGCAAAGGACGACATCACCACGACAAGCAATAGCAAAAAATGTCGAATTTTCATTTCTTTTCCTCCCTTGTTCCGCGCAAAACGCGCTTTCTTATAAGTATTTTTATGAGAAATTTTGAAAAAGATGCAAAAAAGGGATTGCAATATTTGTCTTATAATGGTATAATAGATGCAGTATTTTTGAAGAAAGG
>JAZRKS010000322.1:0-2077 GCA_045646445.1 Eubacteriales bacterium
AAATCCGGCAAAACGGACCGTCGGGGACGCCGGTCCCTACAAATTCAATTTCTAAATCGGGCACGCACTCGCGTGCCCTTTTTCTTCTCCTCTCCCCCCAAAAAATCGCCCTACTTGACATTTTTGACAAAATGTGATATAATAAGCCGTCGCACCTATTACTCTTAATAAAAGAACAGGAGAAATTTATGAGTATTATCATTCAAGAAGTGCAGACGAAAAAGGATTTGGTACGCTGGGTCGAGTTCCCCAACAAGCTGTACCGCAACAATGAATTTTTCGTTCCCTTTTTGCGGGAAGATGAAATAGATACCTTTACAAAAGAGAAAAATCCTTCCTATGCGTTCTGCGAAACACGTCTGTTTTTGGCATATCGAGACGGCGAGATCGTTGGCAGAATTGCGGGGCTTATCAACCACGCCTACAACGAAAAATGGGGGCAGAATGCCATTCGCTACACGCGCTTTGACTTTATCGACGATTACGAGGTATCCCGAGCGCTCCTTGATGCGGTCATCGCTTGGGGACGTGAGCGCGGCTTTGGCGAGATCATGGGCCCCATGGGCTTTAACGATACCGACCATCAAGGTATGCTGATTGAGGGCTTTGATCAACTCAATATGTCGGTCACCTTTTACAATCACCCTTATTATATGGATCACATGGAGCGTTTGGGGCTTAGCAAATCGGTGGACTGGATCGAGTATAAGATCTCCTGCCCCGAGGAGGTACACCCGCGCATTGAAAAGCTTTCGCAACGTCTTTTGGAGAGCGGCAAATACACCGCCGTGACCTACACCGACAGAAAGGTTTTGTATAACGATGCCTTTGAAGCCTTTAAGGTGGTTGACGAAGCCGAGGCAGTGCTCTATGGTACCGTTCCGCTCACCGACGAGGTCATCAAGAATATGATCGACAACTACATCCCCTTGGTGGATCTCGACTACATTTGCTCGGTTAAGGATAAGGACGGCAAAATTGTAGCATTCGGCGTTATGGTCCCCTCGCTTGCAAAAGCATTTAAAAAAGCAGACGGCAAAATGTTCCCCTTTGGAATTTTGCATATGCTCAAGGCATTAAAGCTGCCCAACGATACGCTTGAAATGTATTTTGTGGCGGTTGACCCCCGTCACCAAATGTTTGGCGTTCCCGCTATTTTGATGGATACGCTGGTGAGAAAATGCATTGACAAAAAGGTGGTGTGCTGTGAAACAGGACCCATGCTGGAGACCAACAAGGCAGTGCACGGTATGTGGCGTTACTTTGATAAAGAGCAGCACAAGCGCCGCCGTTGCTACACAATGGCAATATGAGGAACTGATTATGAAAAATAACAAAAAAGAAATTTGGCAGGTTGTCAAATTCACTCTGTTCTCAATTTCCGCAGGCATCATTCAGGTTGGTTCCTTTGCCCTTTTGGAGATCTTTATCAAAACCTATTGGATCCCCTATCTCATCTCGCTTCTGCTCTCCATTGTTTGGAACTTTACGCTCAACCGCAAATTCACGTTCAAATCGGCGGCAAATGTTCCCGTTGCTATGGCAAAGGTATTGGGGTTCTATTTGGTGTTCACTCCCCTTTCCACCTGGCTTGGCAACCTTTCGGAAGCCGCAGGCGCACCCGACTTTTTGATTTTGGCGGTCACCATGCTTGCAAACTTTGCACTTGAATTTTTGTTTTGCAAATTTGTGGTATTCCGCGGACAAGAGGACACTTTACAAAAATAATATGCACGGGCAGAGAGTTTTTGGATTCTCTGCCCTCTTTTCTTGACAAACAATTAAATTTGTGATACAATATGCCTATAAGCACTTTTGCAATTTTTTGGTACAAGGAGAACTTTTATGAAAAAGATATTTTCTCTGCTTGCGCTCTTGTTGGCGGCGCTGATGCTTTTGGCATCCTGCAACATCCCCAACAATCCGCAAACCACCACGCCCGAGGGCACACCCCCGGCACAAACAACTCCCAACGAAACAACTCCCGATGAAACAACTCCTGATGCCACCACCCCCGAAGAAACAACACCCGCGGTAACCACGCCGGAGCAAACCACCACCGCACCGGATACCCCCG
>JAZRKS010000323.1:0-2800 GCA_045646445.1 Eubacteriales bacterium
CAAACAGGAACGTAAATGCCTGTCTCTTCAAAGTATTCGTCACGAGCTTTGCAAACCTCGATAAGTGCTGTAGCTTGTCCGCGACCGATACCCTTGGTCTCACGGGTGATACAAATAGAACCGCCGCCGATACCAACCTTGATAAAGTCAGCACCGCACTCGGCAAGGAAGCGGAAGCCTGCGGCGTCAACCACGTTGCCCGCGCCAACCTTTACACTATCTCCGTATTTTTCACGGATCCATGCGATGGTTCTCTTTTGCCACTCCGAAAATCCCTCGGAGGAGTCGATGCAAAGCACGTCAGCTCCTGCCTCAACGAGTGCGGGAACGCGCTCGGCGTAGTCACGGGTGTTGATGCCCGCGCCAACAACGTATCTCTTGCTTTCGTCCAACAGCTCGTTGGGGTTTTGCTTGTGAGAATCGTAGTCCTTGCGGAATACCATATAGCACAGTCTTTCCTCGTCGTCGATGATGGGGAGAGAATTGAGCTTATGATCCCAAATAATGTCGTTCGCCTCCTTGAGCGTGGTGCCCAATTTGGCGCAAATAAGCTTGGAGAAGGGGGTCATGAACTCGCTGACGCAGGTGTCGGGGTCCATGCGGCTGGGACGGTAATCACGTCCTGTAACAATGCCGAGCAGCTTGCCGTCTGAGGTGCCGTCCTCGGTGATGGCGATGGTAGAGTGCCCCGTTCTTTCCTTGAGCGCAATGCAATCTGCCATGGTTGCCGTGGGGCAAAGGTTGGAGTCGCTCTTAACAAAGCCTGCCTTATAATCCTTTGCGCGCTTGACCATTGCTGCCTCGTCGGCAACGGTTTGCGAGCCGTAAATAAAGGAAACACCACCCTCGGTTGCAAGAGCTACTGCCAAACGGTCGCCCGAAACAGACTGCATAATTGCCGAAACCATAGGGATGTTCATGGTGATAGCGGGGGTCTCGCCTTTGCGGTATTTTACCAAAGGGGTCTTCAAACTAACGTTTGCGGGCACACATTCGGAGGAGGAATATCCGGGGATGAGCAGATACTCATTAAAGGTGTGCGAGGGCTCGTTGATAAATTTTGCCATATCGTTTCTCCTTGCTCGGTATTTATTAAGTATAGATTATATCACACAACGCTTTGTTTGTCAACAGTATTTTTTAACAAAAAGTGCTTTGCCAAGTTTTCAAAATTATTCATTTCCGTCAGCCTTTGCTTCACAGTAAAGGCAACGGTAAATTCCCTCTTGTGCATCGGTAAGCACAAACACGTGCGAGAGCTCTTGCTCGGTGCCGGTAATGCAACGGGGATTTGTGCACTTGATAACGTCAACAAGCTTTTCTTGTGTGTCGGCTTCTTCTCCCATCTTCCCTGCTTCTCCAAGCAGCTTTAAAATGAGTGCCATGCGCATGATTTTGCCGTTGAACACCTGCTTGAAATAGCAAGCACGGGGATCGTTATCGATTGCAACCGCAATTTCGTTAACGCGCGGCAGAGGATGCAAAATGGAAAGGTCTTGTTTTGCATTCTCCAGTTTATCGGGGGTGAGAATATAACTGTCTTTGAGACGAAGATATTCCTCTTCGCTGTCAAATCTCTCACGTTGCACGCGTGTCATATAGAGAATGTCAAGCTTGGGCATTGCTTCGATCAGATCGGTGGTCTCCTCGTAAGGGATGGCGTTCTTTTCCATGACCTCGGTTTTGACGTAGTCGGGAACGCGGAGCTCCTTGGGAGAAACGAGCACAAATTTGATACCCGTGTAACGCGACATTGCCGCGATGAGCGAGTGCACCGTGCGGCCGAATTTGAGGTCACCGCAAAAGCCGACGGTCAGGTCAGAGAGTCTTCCCTTCTCACGGGAAATGGTCAGCAGGTCGGCAAGCGTTTGCGTGGGGTGGTTGTGTCCGCCATCCCCCGCATTGATAACGGGGATAGAGGCATTCATTGCGGCCACAAGGGGAGCTCCCTCTTTTGGGTGGCGCATCGCAATGATATCGGCATAAGCGGAAACGGTCTTTGCCGTATCTGCAACGCTCTCACCCTTTGCCGCCGACGAGGAATTGCCGCCTGCAACCGAGAGGACGTTGCCGCCAAGCTCATACATTGCCGCCTCAAAGCTCAAGCGTGTGCGCGTAGAGGGCTCGAAAAACAGGGTTGCCAGCTTTTTGCCACGGCAAGCATCGCTATACTTTTGGGGCTGTGCGATAATGTCATTTGCCACCGCGATCAGCTCGTCGAGTTCCGCAACACTGAGGTCACGAATGTCAATCAGGTGTCTCATGCTTTTGCTCCGTTTACTGCAAGGTAATTCTTAATACGAGTAACGTTTTCGATGTTCTTTTCGTCCTCTTCGAGGTATTCGATGATGTCGTAAACGTCAACGATGGAGTATACGGGGAAACCGAATTGCTCCTCAATTTCCTGCATAGCGCCCTTTTCGGTTTGTCCCTTTTCCTTGCGGTCAACCATAATAAAGGTTGCGGCAACCTTGGTGCCTTCGAGGTGGGAGAGAATCTCCATACTTTCGCGGATAGCGGTACCGGCGGTGATAACGTCCTCAATGATAACGATCTCCTCACCGGCCTGAGGCTTGTAGCCTACGAATACGCCGCCCTCGCCGTGGTCCTTAACCTCCTTGCGGTTGAAGAAGAAGGGAACGTTAAGTCCGTTTTTAGAAAGAGCAACCGCTGCGGATACAGCGAGTGATATTCCCTTGTAAGCGGGGCCGTAGAGCACCGCCTTCTTTTCGCCGAGCTTCTCAAAGTACGCCTTTGCGTAGAACTCACCGAGCTTTGCGATATCCTCTCCGGTCTTGAT
>JAZRKS010000324.1:0-3105 GCA_045646445.1 Eubacteriales bacterium
GCATCCATCATTGCGGGCATGAGCGCACAGTTTGTGCAGAACGGCCTGTGCACGGGCGGCTTTGACGCCTACACCACCTCTGCCGTGCTCAAGGGCTCGGGCATTTCCTCATCTGCAGCCTTTGAGGATATGATCGGCAACATTCTCAATCACATCTACAACGAGGGTGCAATCGACAACGTGGAGATTGCAAAGATCGCGCAATATGCGGAGAACGTATTTTTTGGCAAGCCCTGCGGACTGATGGATCAAGTTGCCTGTGCCGTTGGCGGCATTGTGGCAATCGATTTTGCCGATCCTAAGTCCCCCATCATCAACAAGCTCGACGTGGATATTTCGGGCGCGGGCTACAACCTTTGCATTACCAACACAGGCGGCAACCATGCCGACCTGACCGACGATTATGCATCTGTTCCCCAAGAAATGAAGAGCATTGCCGCTTATTTTGGCAAATCGGTTTTGCGCGACCTTGAAGAAGAAAGCTTTGTGGCAAGCATTCCGCTTTTGCGCGGCAAATACAGCGACCGTGCAATTTTGCGTGCTCTGCACTTCTTCTCCGAAAACCGCCGCGTAGCCCTGCAAACAGAGGCACTGGCAAACGGTGACCTTGATGCTTTCTTTGCAAACGTGATCGCATCGGGTCGCTCCTCCTATTGCTATTTGCAAAACGTATATACCACCAAAAACGTAGAAGAGCAAGGACTTTCTTTGGCGCTCTGCCTTTCCGAGCGTTTGCTCGCAGCAAAAAAAGCCGCTTGGCGTGTGCACGGCGGCGGATTTGCCGGCACGATTCAAGCATTTGTGCCCACCGCTGACGTAAACGCTTACCGCGAGGCGATGGACGCCGCATTTGGCAAGGGTGCTTGCATGGTTTTGCGCATTCGCCCCGTTGGTGCTATTCAACTGTAATCTCCAAAAAGGAATTTTTATGAAACCCGAAAACAAGCTGCTTGCCCTGATCCTTTTGGGCAATTCGATTCTTTTCTCGGTCGCCTATTTTGTATTGGCGGCATACTTCCCCATTTACATCGTTTATCTTGCGGTCGGTGCGGTAATGACGCTGATTTTTGTAATTTACAACCGCGGCTTTGTGGGCAAAAACCTCACCCCCGACCAAATGAGCGACTCGATGACACTTGAAGAAAAGCAAAAATTTATTTATGACTGTGCCGCTCGTCTGCACCGCTCGCGTTGGATGATCACCGTCATCTTCCCCATCATTTTGGCGTTTTGCCTGGATATGATGTATCTGTTCCTTTTGCCAATGCTGGAGGGAATGTTCCAATGAGTTCTGTTCGCATCATTTCGCTTTATTCCGGCTCGACGGGCAACTGCTTTGTGATATCTGCACCCTCGGGCACGCTCCTGATCGATGCGGGTAAGAATGCCAAGCGATTGCACGCGGCACTTGCCGAGGTTGGCATTGATGCCGATAGCATTGGCGCGATTCTTGTGACACACGAGCACACCGACCACATCAGCGCCCTGCCCGTATTTCTCAAAAAGCACCCCATTCCCGTACATATCGCAAACGGCTCGGCCTACAAGCTTTTGCCGCATTCCTCGGTAGAGCCGCTGCTCAATATGCATCCCCCCATTTATGAGGAATGCATTTGCGGCATGCGCGTGACCTCCTTCCCCACTCCGCACGACAGTCGCGCCTCGGTGGGATACAAAATCGAGATTCCCGACGAGGACGGCAATATTTATCGCATTGGTTACGCCACCGACATTGGCTATGTCTCCCCCGAAATTGAGGATGCGCTGACGGGCTGCGATGCCGTGATTTTGGAAAGCAACCACGATTACGATATGCTGATGACGGGTCCTTACCCCTATGATTTGAAAAAACGCATTGCCTCGCGGCGCGGGCATCTTTCCAATCCCGACTCCGCCGCGCTTGCCGCACGCTTGTGTGCAAGCGGCACAAAAAAGCTGATGCTGGCACACTTAAGTCAGGAGAATAATCTCCCCGACATTGCTTACGACGAGTGCGTAAGTGCCGTTGGAGATGCTGACGTGCAGGTGTTTGTTGCACACCCCGAAATTCCCGTTGAAGTGCTTTGATTGGAGACTGTTATGGTTCAAGTTACTGTGATTACCGTCGGTAATCTCAAAGAGGGCTATTGGCGCGATGCCATTGCCGAATATGAAAAACGTCTTTGCGCGTTCTGCAAGCCCGAAATCCTTCAACTCAAGGAAACAAAGCTGCCCGACAACCCAAGTGACGGTGAAATAAAAGCCGCCCTTGCCGACGAGGGCAAGCGGATTTTGGCGGCTATCCCCCCTCGCTCCTACAAAATTGCAATGTGCGTGGAGGGCAAGCAATTCTCCTCGGAGGAGCTTGCGGCAAAGCTTGACGGCGTGCTTGCCAATACGGGCTCTCTTTGCCTCATTATCGGTTCTTCGTTTGGACTTTCGGATGAGGTCAAAGGGGCATGTGATTTGCGCCTGTCGGTTTCCAAATTGACTTTTCCGCATCAAATGATGCGCGTGGTGCTACTTGAAATGCTTTACCGTTGCTTTGGCATTCTCAAGGGCACAAAATATCACAAATGACAACCTGTTAGGAGATTTTTTATGAAACAGATCTTCAAAAACAATACACAACATCACGGCTCGCGACTGCCGGGAATGGAGTCCTTGACCGAGCTTTATAAAATCGGCCCCGGCCCTTCGAGCTCGCACACCATCGGTCCTGAGCGTGCGTGCCTGCTCGCCCTGAAAAAGTTCCCTGCGGCGGATGCGTTTTGCGTAACGCTTTACGGCTCTCTTGCCAAGACCGGCAAGGGACACGGAACAGATACCATTATTCAAAAAACCTTTGCTCCTCTCCCCTGCGAGATTATTTTTGATCCCGAAAACGAGGATATTCCCCACCCCAACACCATGGATATTTGTGCGCTTTCCAAGGGTCACGAGTTTGGTCGCTTGCGTATTTTGAGCGTAGGTGGCGGTCGCATTCAGGTAGACGGTGAGGCGGCAGAGGAGCCGAAAATTCATTACACGCTCAAAACCTGGAAAGACATTCGCGAATATTGCGAAGAGAAGAACATTCGCCTGTGGCAGTTTGCCGAGGAAAACGAGGGCCCCGAATTTTGGCTC
>JAZRKS010000325.1:0-1935 GCA_045646445.1 Eubacteriales bacterium
ACCTATTACGATAGCTCCATCGACTCCACTCCCGTGCGCACGGCGGCGGTTCTTTCGGCAATGCCCGCAAAGCCCATTGTCATTTGCGGCGGCTCGGATAAAAAGACCCCCTTTGAGCCCCTTGCCGATGCCATTTGCGAATACGCAAAGGCGGTGGTGCTCACAGGTGCGACCGCAAGTAAGATCCTGACGGCACTTTTGCAAAAGACCGAGGTACAGGAGGGTAAAATTCCCGTTTATCTGCAGCCCGATTTTACCGAAGCGGTTAAATTGGCTTGCACCGTAGCGGTGGAGGGTGATATCGTTCTGTTGTCTCCCGCTTGCGCAAGCTTTGATGTTTTTAACAACTACAAGGAGCGCGGAATGGCTTTCCGCTCCATTATCGAGCAGTACTAATCCCTCAGGAACAATTGTAAATGTTTTGTTAACATCCAAAGAATATTATTGACAATCAAGTGACTGCGTGGTAGAATATAGATATCCGAATCAAAACAAAAACAGAAAGGAAAAACAAAAATGGATAACAATCAATATCAAACCACTTATTACGCAACGCGCCCCAAAAAAGCACGCGATTTTCGCAAGATTGCACGCCGCGCCCTCAAGGGCTTTTGGTGGATCGCGATCGGTGTTACGATCCTTGCCGGCATTTTGGGCGGTCTGCCCGGTGGCACCGCTATTTCAACAAACGGCAGTGTAAGTTACAGTGAAAACGAGCTCTTTGTTGGATACGAGCCCATCCTTACACCCGAAGAGGCAGAGGACTTTGAAAAAGCTTTGAAGGAAGTGGATTTTGATGCCATGGCAGAGCTTTTGAAGGATGACTATCCTATTTTCGCTACCGTTCTTTCTTCCATTGTTCTCCTCTTTGTTATTTCAGTCGTTGTCATGTTCCTGTTGCGCATGTTTGTTTCTTCTCCCGTCAAGCTTGGCTATCAAAAGTTTTGCTTGAATATTCTTGACGGCAAGCGCGAGAGAATTACGCTTGATTCGCTCTTTGATTATTTCAGAGGCGGTTACCTCAAGAGCATTGGCCTCAACTTTTGCCACAGCTTTTTGATTGGGCTGACAAGAATTCCTGCCTTTATCGGTTTGCTTATCGGTGGCGCACAAATCTTGGAGACCCTCCCCGCACTGTTTGCAAATGCGGATGTCGACACCTTCCTTTTGGCTTACTTTGTCTTTATGGGCTGGTCGCTCCTTGGCTCTTTGGTTACTCTTTGCATTTACATTCCCGTTTTCTATACCTACTCCATGGCGCACACCATTATGGCGGACTATCCCGGTGTGGGAGTGATTGAAGCTTTGCGTCTCTCCCGTCAAATGATGAGGGGCAACAAGTGGCGTATGTTCTGCCTTGATTTCAGCTTTATCGGTTGGATTTTGTTGGCGATTTGCTGCACCTGCGGCCTTGGCGTCTTCTTTGTAATGCCTTATCAAAACCTCTCCCGTACAGCGTTCTACCACGAAATTTCGGGCCGCGAAACCCCCGAGGACGTAGAGTTCCCCAGCATCAACCCCGAGGACTACTATATCAACTAATCCCTTGACAAAAGAAAGCGAACAGTAAAATGATTTTTTCCAAAAAGATACAAGACTTGGCGCAAGAGGCAGAGCGCACACTCACCGCGCAATATCAGCACATCGACGAGGTAGCATTCCTCAACACACAAAAGGTGATGGATGCCTTTCGTACTCACCGTGTGAGCGATTCCTGTTTTCAATCCACAAGCGGCTACGGTTACGATGACCGTGGCCGTGAGGTGCTTGAAGAGGTTTGGGCAGACGTTATGGGGGCAGAGGCCGCCGTTGTACGCCAAACCATCATCAGCGGCACACACGCGCTCTCTATTGGTCTATTTGGCATTCTGCGCCCCGGTGACGTCATGTACTCGGTAGCAGGCAAGCCCTACGATACCCTTGAAGAGGTCATCG
>JAZRKS010000326.1:0-4572 GCA_045646445.1 Eubacteriales bacterium
AGTTTCATAAAAACATTCCTTACTTTTTCTTTTTCAGTACTTCGCTGTCCATACAAATGGTTACGGGGCCGTCATTTGTTAAGCTGACCTTCATATCGGCACCAAAGATGCCGCACTCAACGCGGCGAAGCTCGCGCGAAAGAAGATCTTTAAAATATTCGTAGAGGCGATTTGCCTCGTCCGGTTTGGCAGACTCCAAAAAGTCGGGTCTGTTACCGTGTCGGTAATTGGCAAGCAGGGTAAATTGCGAAATGACGAGTGCTTCCCCATCGATATCGCGAATGGAAAGATTCATTTTATCATTCTCATCGCGAAAGATACGCAAAGCCGCAATTTTTTTGCAAAGCAGCTCGGCATCAAGCTCGGTATCCCCTTGGGCTACGCCAAGTAAAATGAGATATCCCCTTTGACAAGAGCCGACGACGTTGCCGTCAACCGCAACAGACGCGCTTGAAACGCGTTGAATAACAGCTTTCATTTGGTAGCACTCCTTTTTGTTGTCTTAAGAAAATCCGCGCAGAATATTATCAACGCCGCGCAAACCGCGCAAGCGAGAAACGATCGAGTTGTAGTGATCGATATTGCGGCATCCAACCTTGAGGTTGATGACGTAAGCCGCATCGGTGCGCGGTGTTACGTTGATTTGCAAAATAGAAACACGCATATCGGCAAGCGCAGTTGTAATATCGGCAAGCATACCGATACGGTCGTCAACGTAGATCTGCAAAAGCGCCTCGTAAATGCTGTTGCTGCGTCCGCTTTCAACCGCACCTTCCCAATGTGCTTCCTTCCATCTGGAAGCATTTTCGGGGTTCTTTCTGCCTTGAATAACGTTGGGGCAATCCAATTTGTGGATAGAGATACCAAATCCTTTGGTAACAAAGCCGACAACAGAGTCGCCCGGCAAAGGATTGCAGCATTTTGCAAACTTGACCATACAGCCCATTTCACCGTCAACAACGATGCCGCTATCGGACTTGATGTTCTTGGGCTTGGTGGTAATGGGAAGCGGAATTGCATCGATCTCGGGCGTGGGTTCAACCTCGGGCTTGATGATGCGATCACACTCATCTTGCAGACGCTTTGCAAACTTGGAGACCATCAAACCGCCGTAACCGATGGCATTGTAGAAATCGTCGGGAGAGTTAAAGCCGTAGTGGGCGCTGATATTGGTAACGATCTCTTCGCGTTGCGCCTCGGTAAAGCTCTTGCGGTGTCTCTTGAGTTCACCGTCAATAACCGATTTACCAACAACGATATTCTCGCTTCTCTTCTCTTTTTTAAACCATGCGCGGATCTTGGAGCGTGCCGCACTGGTCTTAACGATATTGAGCCAATCGCGGCTCGGGCCTTTGGAAGAAGAAGAGGTCAAAATTTCAACGATCTCGCCGTTCTTCAGTGTACGGTCAATCGGCACGATCATACCGTTGATTTTACCACCGACCATGCGCTCGCCCACCTTGGAGTGAATTGCAAATGCGAAGTCGATCACGTTGGAGCCGTTCGGCAATGCAAAAACGTCGCCCTTGGGGGTGAATACAAAGACTTCATCGTGGAAGATGTCGGTCTTGAGTGCGTTCATAAATTCGTCGGGATCGCGTTGCTCGTCCTCGGTCTCTATCAGGCGTGCAACCCATTCCAAGCGCTTATCAAGTTCTTCCTTAGAGGAAGCGCCCGATTTGTACTTCCAGTGTGCAGCCACACCGTATTCTGCAATGTGGTGCATATCCCAAGTACGAATCTGTACCTCAAACGGAATGCCGTCACGACCGATAACGGTTGTGTGAAGCGAGCGGTACATATTCGGCTTAGGCGTGGAGATATAGTCCTTGAAGCGACCTGGAATAGAATTGTATTTTTCGTGAATGAGACCCAAAGCTGTGTAACACTCAAGCTCCGTCTCTACGATAATGCGCAGAGCGTAAAAGTCGTAAATTTGGTCAAAGGACTTATTTTGATTATACATCTTTTTGTAGATAGAATAGACGGATTTGATACGACCTTCCAAGGTGTAGTGAATCGCGTTTTCGCCCATTCTATCGCCAACTTCAGCCTGAATTCTCTCCATAAAGTTTTGGTTTTCGCCATATTTATCGTTAATATGTTGGCGAACCTCCTCGTATCCAATGGGATCGAGGAATTGCAGACTGAGGTTTTCAAGCTCCAATTTGATACGTTGCATACCAAGTCGGTGAGCAAGCGGTGCATAAACGTGCATCGTTTCAAGTGCTGTCATGCGGCGCTTGGGGTCCGGCTTTGCGGCAAGCGTTCTCATATTGTGGAGTCTATCGCACAGCTTGATAAAGATAACACGAATATCGCGCGACATTGCCAAAAGCATTTTTCGCAGGGTTTCGATATGAGCTTCTTCCTTATCCTCTACCTGCAGGGTGACGATTTTGGTAAGACCGTCAACCAACATAGCAACGGGAGCACCGAACTTCTTTTCTATCTCCTTCAAGCTTGTCTTATCGGAACAATCCTCAACGGCATCGTGCAAAAGCGCGGCACAAATCGAGTCGGTATCGAGTTCAAGTCCTGCCACGATTTCGGCAACCGCAATGGGATGCGAGATATAGGGCTCACCACTGGCACGGAACTGCCCTTGGTGAAGCTCGTTTGCATATTCGTACGCCAGAATGATCTTTTCAATATCGTATTTCTTTCCGGTGGCTTGCAACATTTCAAGCAAGCCCGAGATATCGGTGTGTACAGTGTCGTTCATATCTTCACCGCCTTTCGTAAAGCGTGTTTATCTGGGGTCCTCTCCACGGTAGAGCTGAAGCTTCAGCTTTTTAAGAATAGAGGATTTATCAATGCTGGTTTTTGTAGGGTTAAAGTAAAAGTCGAACACAAAGCAATCCTGCACAGGCTCGGTGATTTCGCAAATGTTGAGCTCTTGCATTATGCGAATGATGGTTTTGAGTTTGTAATATCCAATTGCACCGCCCTGCTGCTCTATCATTGACAGAATGCGACGGATTGGGAAATAGGTATGCCCAATTTGATGCTCACGGCGCAAAAGCGTATAAGCGCAAGCCATATCCTCACGTGTGGGAATCACGTCCTCTTCTGCGGTAATAGGTGCGCCCGCGCGGATCTCCTCATAACGCTCCCAAGCTTCCTTAAAGGAATTCTCGTAGGACTGCGAAAGCTGGATATCCTGCACGATCATTTGCAATGTGGTAACGTTTTGGAACTCGTTGATATTGAGCTGGAACATAACGTCAAGACGGTCACCGATCTCAAACGGAACGGAGGTGGATTCTGTTCCAAACCAAACGGCAACCATAGAAATACCGTCTTTTTCAAGTATCAGCTTTGTATGTTTTCCGTTACCCATGGGGATAACGCGCAAAAGTGATGCATCGCGCAAAACAAAGTTGGGAACGGGGTTGGACGTGCCAAAGGGTTCAAGCTTGTCAATTTCTTGTGCGAGTGCAAGGGTCAATTCTGACATTTTCACTTCGCAATCTGCATCAATGGAAATGCAAAGCATATCCTCGGTGAGCTGCTCGCGCGCATATTGGTTGATCTGCTTGCGGAAAGCGTCGATATTGCCGCGACGAATGGTAAGACCTGCCGCCAACTCGTGTCCGCCAAAGCGTGCAAGGTGTTCCTCACTGTTGGCAAGCGCCTCGACGAGGTTCAATCCCTTAATGCTTCTACCCGACCCCTTTCCGAGATCGTCGTCGCTGGGATAGCCGCGCGTGGAGCCGTCAAAGGAAATGAGAATGGACGGCAGACCGTATTTATCGGTGATGCGCGAAGATACGATACCGATAATACCCTGTTGCCACGTATCACCCTCAATAACGATAATGCGGTCGCAGAGCTCGGGGGGCATTTGCTCAATCTTTTGGTAAACCTCAACGGCAATGCGGTTTTCTTCTACTTGACGCGTAGCATTGAGGTTGCAAAGCTCCTCTGCAAGTTCGGTAGCCCTATCCATATCTGTTGAAAGCAAGAGTTCAACGGCAATAGAGGCACTGCTGACACGCCCTGCGGCATTGATGCGGGGGGCTAAAACAAACCCGATAAAGCCGGAATTGATCTTTCTCTTTTTGGGCGGGAATTTTTGATCGCCGACTCGGTTGCCCGATGCAGCATCGATGAGAGCACGCAAGCCGGGACGTTTGGTTTGCTCAAGCAATTTCAGTCCGAGTGCTACAATCAAACGGTTTTCATCCACTATGGGCATAACGTCTGCAATGGTACCGATGGCAACAAGATCTGCGTATTCGCGGCAGATCTCTCGTACGCCGTCGATCTCACTGCGCCCCTCTTTGCGGCATCTCGTCATTTCCAAGGCGCAAATGAGCTTGAACACAACACCAACACCTGCAAGATCCTTAAAGGGATATTCATCGTCGGGACGGTGAGGATTGACAAGCGCACAAGCCTCGGGAAGCTCGGGGCGACATTCGTGGTGGTCGGTAACAACGGTATCAATACCAAGCTCGGTGGCGTAGGCAACCTCTTCCATAGCGGTAATACCGGTGTCAACGGTAATGATCAACTCAACACCTCTTGCCTTGAGTGTATCAATGGCAGCGGTGGAAAGTCCGTAAC
>JAZRKS010000327.1:0-3556 GCA_045646445.1 Eubacteriales bacterium
CTAAGAAGAAGACCGCTCGCGGCACTTACAACCCCAACGAAGAAAAGTACATGGCAGAGGTTGTTGCATTCAACTCTGCTTACAACGCAGCAAGAACCCCCGCTGATAAGTATGCTCTTATCAACGCCCAAAAACAGGCAATGCCTGCTCCTGTATACCAACAGGCTCCTGTAAGAACTGTAGAGCAAGACCGTTTTGCAACTGAAATGAGCCAGCTCAACAATGCTTACGCAACTGCTGCTCCTGCTCAACAAAGAGTAATTGCAGAGCAACAAAAGCAAGCAATTGTTAAGGCTAAGAAGCAAGGCGTTACCGCTACCAAGTCTCATGATGTTGAAAAGTTAGAAAAGGAAATTCAAGCATTCCTGAACGCTTACTACACACAACCTACTCCCGAGCAACAACAAGTTGTTATTGCAAACGAAACTGCTCAAATGCTCGTTCCCGAGACTCCCGTATCTGAGTTCGAAACCAAGATGGCTCAATACGATGCTGCTATGGCTGCTGCTCAAACTCCCGAGCAACAACAAGTTATTGTTGACGGTGCAAAGCAAACCGTACTCAAGGAAAAGAGAGTTAGAAAGGGTCTGCCCAAGAACTACGATGCTGCAAACAGCCGTTTGTACGCAGAGGTTCTTAAGTTCAATGCTGCTCTCGCTGCAGCTCAAACTCCCGAGGCAAAGCAAGCTATCATCGAAACCGAAAAGAAAGCTATGCTTCAACCCCAAAGAACCGTGGACAAGAAGTATACCGAGTTCGAGTGCGAAATGTCCGACCTCAACTCTGCTTTGGCAAATGCAAAGACCCGCACCGAGCAGAACCAGCTGCTTGAAGAGCAAAAGGAAACCATCATCAAGGCTAAGAAGCGCGGCATGACCAAGGCTGAAGAGTCTGAGGATGACATCGCTAAGGCAATTGCAGCATTCAACGCTGCCCTGCTCGCTGCTAAGACCGAAGAGCAACAACAAAAGCTGATCGACATTGAAAAGCGTGCTCTGTTGAAGGCAGAAAAGGAAATTCAAGTTAAGAATGCTGATCAAGAAGTATTCGAGGCTGAAATGTCCGGTTATGACGAGGCTTACGCTGCAGCAGAAAGCGATCTTGAAAAGCTCACCATTCTGGAAGCACAAAAGCAAGCCATCATCAAGGCTAAGAAGAAGGGCGTAACCAAGGCACAAAAGGCTGCTAAGGAAGGCCAAGAGCTCAACAACCAACAAGTAAGACTCGACATCCTCGAGGCAGAGCTTGTAGCATTGAAGTCCGCTTTGGCACGTGCTGAATCCGAAATTGAAAAGCGCGCTCTCATCGACGCTGAAAAGGATGCACTCATTGAGGCTAAGAAGCAGGTTGCTATGAACGAAGGCGCAATCGCTCCTGAGACCGAGGTTGCTGAAGCAGTAGCTCCTCAACCCACCAAGAAGGCTAACAAGCGTGCTGATAAGAAGGCTAAGAAGCTGGCTAAGAAGCAAGCTGTTGAGGATGAGGTTCCCGTTCCTCACAACAAACGCGGTAAGATCTCCGAAAAGACGCTTGAAAGCGGCACGGTAAAATAATTCCGTTCATCGGTTAATTATCCGCTAAAAAGACATAAAACACACTCCGGAAAAATATACATTACCAAATGTATTTTTCCCGGAGGGTGTTATTTATAATGAAGTTTTTCAAAATTTTGTGCCTGATTTTGGCATTCTCTTTCCTTTTTGGCGTGTTTTCGGTTTCTGCCGCGGCAGAAGATGACACTACCTCTTCCCCATCGCTCTCTGCCCAAAGTGCCGTTTTAATTGAGGCAGAAAGCGGAAAGGTCGTTTGGGAGAAGGACGCACACCTGTGCTTGCCAATGGCAAGCACAACAAAAATCATGACCGCGCTTGTGGCTCTTGAGCTTGCCTCGCCCGATACCGTTATTTGCGTAGATGGGCGCGCGGTTGGCACCGAGGGCTCCTCGGTTTATCTTTGCGAGGGTGAAAACCTCACACTGGAGCAGCTTTTATATGCCTTGATGTTGGAATCCGCCAACGACGCTGCCGTTGCCATCGCCATCGGGGTTTCGGGCAGTGAGGAGGCATTCGTAGATGCTATGAACGCAAAAGCAACCTCTCTCGGTCTCTCTGATACACACTTTGCCAATCCGCACGGGTTGGATGCCGAGGCACATTACACCACGGCATACGAGCTTGGGCGCATTGCGCAAGCGGCTCTTAAAAATCCCCTATTTAAAACCATTGTTTCTACACGAAAAACCACAATTCCCCATCAAAATACAGACGGTGTACGTCTGCTTGTCAATCACAACAAAATGCTCCGCCAATATGAGGGCTGCATTGGTGTGAAAACAGGATACACGCAAAAAAGCGGTCGTTGCTTGGTGTCGGCTGCCGAGCGTGACGGTGTAACGGTGATTGCCGTAACCATCAACTCCCCCGATGATTGGAAGGATCACACCAAGCTTTTAAATTACGGCTTTGCCAATTACCGGCGGGTGGAGCTCTGCCCTGCCGATTTTCGCCTTTGCCTGCCCGTTGTAGGTGGCAAGGAAAGCTACACCGTGTTGGGTGTGACACAGAGTGCTTCGGTCACCGTGCCGGTGAACTCCCCTGTGATCGAGCAAACCGTTGAATGTCCGCGCTATCTTTTTGCCACTGTAACAGAGGGCGAGGTTTGCGGACGAATGCTCTTTTTATGCGACACAAACGGTGACGGTGTCAAGGAGATCATCAAGGATATTCCTCTTGTGGCACAGTTTACGGTTGAAAAGAATACCACTCGCCAAAATGTTTGGCAACGCTTTTGGCAATGGCTCAAAGGGCTATTTGCCTAGCGCAACAAAAGAGCATATATATTAAGGAAGAAAATAAGAACATTTGAAATAAAAAGCAAAGGAGGCGACAAGATGCGCTTGCAAAAATTCTTTTCGGATGCGGGCGTGCTCTCTCGCAGAGCTGCCGAGGCAGAAATTGCCGCAGGCAAGGTCAAGGTCAACGGTGTTGTGGCACAAATCGGTGACTCGGTTGACCCCGAAGTGGATATTGTTGAATACAAGGGCCGTCGCATCCTTCCCCGTCGCGAGAATGCCAAACGCCGCTACATCATGCTTAACAAGCCGCGCGGATTTGTGACCACCATGCAGGATGAAAAAGGTCGCCCCACCGTGGCTGATTTGACGTCGGGCGTTGGTGCGCGCGTTTATCCCGTTGGGCGACTTGATATGGATTCGGAAGGACTGTTGCTCCTAACCGATGACGGCGAATTTGCCAATCAGCTCACGCATCCGCGCCACGAAATTCCCAAAATTTATCACGTAACACTCTCCAAGGTGCTCACAAAAGAGGAGATCGCGGCTCTTCGCGCACCAATGGAGCTTGACGGCTACCGCTTGCAGCCCGTCACCGTAAAAAAACTCGCTCCCGATACCGTGCAAATGAATCTTTACGAGGGACGCAACCGCCAAATTCGCCGCATGTGCGAGGCGGCAGGGCTTAAGGTCATTCGCCTGCAACGCATTGCCATTGGAGACCTTGGTCTCGGTGACCTCCCTCTTGGCAAATGGCGAGAGCTG
>JAZRKS010000328.1:0-5668 GCA_045646445.1 Eubacteriales bacterium
TGTTTGAAACAGGTCAGGAAACTCCCTTCACTCTTGCACGTGCAATCGAGGATATCGGTCTTGATAACCTCGGTGTAAACCTTGACCCTGCAAACCTCATCCTTTACGGCAAGGCAAACCCTGTTGATGCACTCATCCTCATTGGCAAGTACGTCCGCGACGTACACGCAAAGGACGGCGTATATCCCGATGCAGGTCACTCCTTTGGTAAGGAAACTCCTCTTGGTGAAGGTCACGTTGACTTCCCTGCTTTCATCGCAGGACTCAAAAAGTGCGGCTATGACGGCATCGTAACCATCGAGCGCGAGATCAGCGGCGAGCAACAGATCAAGGATATTCAAACCGCCAAGGAACTGCTTGAAAAGTACATCTGATAACCCAAAGGAGACCAAAATATGAACCTTGGCGTTATCATTCGTTTGCGTGAAGAGACCGATCTTGACGCAAAGATTAAAGAAGCCAAAGAAATGGGCTTTGACTCGGTTCAGTTCACCTGCTGGCAGATGGAACGCTACACCGACGAAACAGCAGAGACCATTTTGAATGCTCTCAAAAAATACGGTGTTCGTATTTCCACCTTTTGGTGCGGCTGGCGCGGCAAGGAATCCTGGATGTGGAACTCCTACGAAGGACCTCTCACGCTTGGCATCGTTCCGCCCCACGCGCGCTTCGAGCGTATTCTTGACCTAAAAAAGGGCTCGGATTTTGCAAAAAAGCTGGGTGTAGATCAGGTTGCAACACACGCGGGCTTTATTCCCGAGGATCCCAACACCGAGCTCTACCGCGAGACCATCGTGGCTCTGCGTGAGGTAGCGGCATACTGCAAAAAGAACGGTCAGTACTTCCTGTTTGAAACGGGACAAGAAACGCCCTTCACCCTTGCACGTGCCATTGAGGACATCGGTCTTGATAACCTTGGTGTAAACCTCGACCCTGCAAACCTCATTCTTTACGGCAAGGCAAATCCCATTGACTCCTTGTATCTCTTGGGCAAGTACATCCGCGACGTGCACGCCAAGGACGGTGTATATCCCGAAAGCGGTCACTCCTTTGGTAAGGAGACCCCTCTCGGTCAAGGACAGGTCAACTTCCCCAAGCTGATCGCACGCCTCAAGGAATGCGGCTACGACGGCCCCATCACCATCGAACGCGAGATCCACGGTGAACAACAAATCAAGGATATTCGCGCAGGTAAAGCGTTCTTGGAGCAATACATTTAATAATGTTTATCAAAAAGGAATAGTTGATTTTCAGCTATTCCTTTTTTATTCCCTCGAACTTAATCATTTGTTAAGTTGTAAACAACCAATTGATAATTGTTTTTTGAAAAAGTGCGTGCTATAATGGTATTACACCGGTGATCACTTTTTATGGAGGTGCATTTATGCAACTGAATTTAGGTATCAAAATACGAGAACTGCGCCGCCGCGACGGGCGCACACAAGAAAATCTCGCCGAAGCGCTTGGCGTAACCGCGCAGGCGGTCTCCCGCTGGGAATCCGACACCACCTACCCCGATATGCAAATGATCCCTGCTATCGCAAATTACTTTCATATTTCGATTGATGAACTGTTCGGATATCACGATGATAGAGAGGAAAAAATTAAAGATATTCTTTTGAATGTTGATAATGTTTTTTCTAAATACACGCATTTCTATCCAGGGAGTTTATCCGAAGAGGTTGAAGATTGTATAAAGATTCTGCGCGCAGCGGCAGAAGAATTCCCAAATGAACCAAAGATCCTTTTGAAGCTTGCGCAAGCTCTTCAAATGTGGGGATGGCACAAATACGGATGTATGGCAGTTCACCCAACAGATTCAACAGAAATTATCGAACACGATATTCATTACAACTCTCAAAATATTTTTTGGCAAGAAGCTATTCGTATTTATGAGAAAGTGTTGCAATCAAGTCCAACTCCCCAAGATTGCGAAACGGCAATCTGTCAAATAATCCCTTTGTATTGCGAGATGGGAGAATTCGATAAGGCAAAAGCACTAGCGAACAAACAAAACAGTATTACGATTTGCAAAGAATTACTATTACCTGAGGCAACAAACGGTGAAGAAAGAGCAATGTACCAAAGCGAGGCAATTATAACACTTCTTTCAAAACTTGAAACCTCTATTTACAACGCGATTGCTGCAAGGCCAAAAATTTCTTCTTCTGAATATGGACAGCAAGTTCTACTGTCACTTATCAATCTATATGAATCAATTTTTGCCGACGGGAAATTTGGGAAATGTCATGGTGTTCTTGGATTTTTGTATTTAAGATTAGTCAATTGTGAATATAAAAACAATGAAAATAATTGTTTGGAAAAGGCGCTAATTTATTTTGACAAAGCATTTGACCATTATATGGAATCGATTCGCATTTACAATGAGGGCAATTATTGCTATTCTGCTCCGTTGGTTGCAACCTTGAAACCAGTGGAAAAAGGAGAGCTTGCTCCTACAAGTAGAGGAGATTTTTGGCAGAAACATCTTAGAAACTACCCTCAAAATATTCTTGCCGAACTCCGCAAGAATCCCAAATACGCCGAATGCTTTGAATAATCCCCTGCCCCGCCTTGTGCGGGGTTTTCTATTGAAAATATAGTTCAAAATCTATTAAAAAGAGCCTACCTTTTGGCGCATAAACCAACGGCTCCCTTGTGTAAAGGGAGCTGTCGAGCGAATGCGAGACTGAGGGATTGTTTTATTGTAATTCTAACTTTTTTTACAATCCCTCCGTCATTTTCTTGCGAAAATGCCACCTCCCTTTACACAAGGGAGGCTTTAGGTGATCGCCTATTCATTAAAATTGACTCCAATACAGATAGATGCCAAGGACAAGCAATTCTTTCGGTATAACTCCCCCAATTCTTTCATATATTGAACAAAAAGATTTGGGAGGCAAAAATGAGAGGAATGGAAGAAAAGACGATGTCGCCATCGGTGGGGCTTCGGGAGGACGAGGTCTTGCAAGCGCGGCGCGCGCATGGGGAGAATATACTGTCACGGCAAAAGGGAAAAAGCTTTTTGCGGCAGTTTCTTGGCAATTTCAATGACCCCGTGATCCGCATTCTGCTCGCCGCGCTTGCGGTACATCTGCTCCTGTTGTTTGGCAACGGCGACCTTGCCGAAACCATTGGCATTGGCGTGGCGGTGTTTCTTGCCACGTTGATATCCACCCTTTCGGAATACGGCTCGGCACGCGCTTTTGAACGTTTGGAAGAGGACGCCGGCGGAATTCTCTGCCGTGTGCGGCGAGACGGAAAGGTAAAGGAAATTCCCATTCGCGAGGTGGTGGTGGGCGACGTTGTGCTTTTGAGTGCAGGTGATGCCATCCCCGCCGACGGGCGGATGCTTTTGGGCGCACTCCGCGCCGATCAGGCGGCTATGACGGGCGAGAGCCGCGAGGTGCAAAAATACCCGTTGGAATCCTCTACGATGTCACCCGAGTCTCCCTCTGCTCTCTTTCGCGGTTGCACGGTAACCGAGGGGAGCGGAGAAATGCTTGTGACTGCCGTGGGAGACGCGACGTTCTTGGGGGAAATATCACGTGAGATTCAAGTCGAAACGCGTGAGAGCCCCCTCAAACGGCGGCTGACAAAGCTTGCAAAGCAAATCAGCATCTTTGGTTATATTGCGGCGGCACTCGTAGCGGCAGCATATCTGTTTAACACCTTTGTCATCAGTAGTGGCTGGCAGCGCGAGCTGATTCAAATCAAGCTGACCGATCTGCCCTATCTGCTTTCAAATCTTTTGCACGCCTTTACCTTGGCGGTCAGCGTGCTTGTAACCTGTGTGCCCGAGGGGTTACCGATGATGTTGGCGGAGGTTCTTGGGGCAAACATCAAGCGGATGGCGCGCGACCGCGTGCTTGTTCGCAAGCCCGTTGGCATTGAGGCGGCAGGCAGTATGAACCTGCTTTTTACCGACAAAACGGGAACGCTTACCGAGGGCAAAATGAAGCTTTCTGCCATTCTTTTACCCGATGGGAATGAAACAACACTTGCAAAGCTTTCGCATTCGTATTCAAAAACGTGGGAGCTGACCTCGCTTTTCCTCCATCTTGGAACCGATGCCACGGTCGGTGTGGGAGGGGACGGGGGCGCGGTGGCGCTTGGCGGAAATGCAACGGCGCGCGCTCTCTTGGAGAGTGTTATTTCGCTGCCCAAACCCGAGGGGGTACGTGTTCTTTCGCGCCTTCCCTTTGATAGCACGCGCAAATATGCTGCTACCTCATTTGGTGGGCGCGAAAATCTTACAATGCTCCTCGGTGCGCCCGAAAAGCTATTCCCATTTGTGAGCGACCAGATGCGCGCAGATGGCAAAATTGTTCCCTTTTCGCGCTCTCGCGCAGAGGAAAGCTTAAAAAAGCAAACACGCAATGGCAAACGCGTGTTGGTCTTGGCGGTATCGCGTGAGAATATTTCCGCACCGCTCCACGAGGGTGGCATTCGCGGCTCTCTTTGCTATGTCGGCTCTTTTTGTTTGCAGGATGCCTTGCGCGATGAGGCAATCGAGGCAGTGGCGGGTTTGCAGGATGCGGGTGTGCACGTGGTGATGATTACGGGTGACAGCCCCGAGACTGCCGCAAGTATCGGGCGGGCGTGCGGCATTGTTAACAAAGAATGCGATATGATTCTCACGGGCGATGAGCTTGGGGCACTTTCGGACACGCGCGTGGGCGATATTTTGCCCCGTCTTGCTGTGGTGGCGCGCGCTCTGCCCACCGATAAGAGCCGCCTGGTGCGCATCGCGCAAGAACGCGGTCTTGTTGTTGGAATGACGGGCGACGGCATCAATGACGCTCCTGCCCTGCGGCGCGCCGATGTTGGGTTCTCTATGGGCAGCGGCACGCAAGTGGCAAAGGATGCAGGCGACATCATTATTCTTGACAATAATCTTGCTACCATCGTGCGCGCTGTGCTCTATGGGCGCGGCATCTTTAAGAACATTCGCAAGTTCATTACTTTGCAACTTACAATGAATTTCTGCGCCGTCGGTGTAACAATGATTTGCCCGTTCCTCGGCTTTGAATCGCCCGTAACGGTGGTGCAAATGCTTTGGATTAATATGATTATGGATACCCTTGGCGGCCTTGCCTTTGCGGGCGAGGCGGCTCTACCCGAATATATGAAGGAGCCACCCAAGCGACGAGATGAGCCAATTTTGAACGGTTATATGCTAAATCAAATTGGATTCTTGGGTGCATTTACGGTGGGGTTGTGCATTCTTTTTCTTAAGTCGCCGCATATCACGGCTGTCTATCGCACCGCACCGAACAACATCTATCTCTTGACCGCGTTTTTTGCATTGTTTATCTTCTCGTCGGTGTTCAACTGCTTTAACGCGCGCACAGACCGCCTAAAGTTGTGGGCAGGGCTTGGCAAAAATGCCGTGTTCCTTTTGATTATGGGGGCGATTTTGACCATTCAAATCCTCTTTGTTTACCTTGGCAGAGGCGTTCTACGCACTGTCCCCTTAACCGCACGCGAGCTGCTTGTCACCATGGCACTCTCGCTTGCAGTCTTCCCTGCCGACATTTTACGGAAAGCGTTTTTGAGAATGCGAAAGAAAAAGAGTGGGTATTAAACAGAAGCGCACATGGCACATCCGTCTTTACACACCATAAGCGTTTATTTCGGGACGTCGAGGACGTCGTCCCCTACAAAA
>JAZRKS010000329.1:0-2292 GCA_045646445.1 Eubacteriales bacterium
TTGGGCAGATGCTCGCGCAAATAAGCGGTGAGGGCTTCTTTTTTGATGTCTCCCGTATAGAACAGCTTGATGAGGCATCCGATAGAATCGTAGAGGCAGCAAGCGCGGCTGACACCCTCGCATTTTTGGGCGGCGGCTTCAATTTCGCCAAGCTCAATGCGGTGCCCCATATGCTTAATTTGTGCATCGCGGCGGCAGACAAACACAAGCTCTCCGCGTGCGTTGCGATATGCGAGGTCGCCTGTGCGGTATACGCGCTCGGGATAGGCATTTTGCAAAGGATTTTGCACAAATGCTTCGTCGGTGCGGGTGGGATCGTTGTAATATCCCATTGTGACACAAGTGCCGCGCAGGTAAATTTCACCGATCTCGCCCTCCATGGCTTCGGTGCCGTCCTCGCGGATAAGCATCAGGTCGGTGTTGCGGAAGGGGTGACCGATGGGCACCGATTCGCCCTCCTCCAACTCGCGCGTAGCGGGCCAAACGCAGGACATTCCCGTGGCTTCGGTGGGACCGTAAAGGTTGAAAAATTTGGCATTTGGAAACGCCTTTCGCCACATGGCATATTGGCTGGGCGGAAAGACCTCGCTGCCAAATGCAATGGTGGTGAGATGCTTGGGGGGATTGGTTTCAAGCAATCCCATGCCTGAGATCATCGTCAACGCCGAAACGACCCAACAAACGGTGTTGATCTTGTGCTTGTTGAGATAATCGCAGAGCGACATTGGGAAGGTAAAATACTTTTTGGGCACGAGGTATGCGGTAGCCCCGAATTTGATAACGGGCATCAGCTCCTTGAGGGGCGCATCGAAGAAAAGGGGTGTTTGGTTGGCGAATACGTTTTTCTCGGAGAAACCGAGCTCTTTTGAAAGCTGCTCAACATAATCGATGACCGAGCGGTGGCAAGCAACCACACCCTTGGGAACTCCCGTAGAGCCTGAGGTGAAAACGATGTAAATGGGGTCGGTATCGATCTGCTTTGCACGAATCAAATCGAGGGCGGCATTGTTGATCTCACTCTCGAACAGAGCTTCGGCAGAAAGGATCTCTCCGTTAAAATTTAAGTTTTTGGCAATGGCACTTCCCTTTTGGTCGGTGATTATCGCCGCGGGCTTTGCGTTCTCTAAAATGAGTTCAATGCGAGATGCGGGCATTTCGATGTCCAGCGGCACGTAAAAGCAGCCTGCATACACGCAGCCGTAAAAGGCGGCAACGGTATTCGGGTGCTTTTTCATCAGCACCGCAATGGGGCGGCGGTAGTATCCCTTTTCTGCCAAGGCACTTCCCAATGCGTGTGCGTGGTGGGAAAGCGCGGAAAAGGTCAGGTGATCGACACCGTCGGAATAAGCTATTTTATCGGGCAGACGGGGGGCGGTTGCCTCCAAGTATTCAAGAATATTGGTTTGCATACTGTCCTCCTCTCTCAGTGATAGGAAATAGGTGTGATAACGGTAGTGGCGCTTTGAGGATAAGCCGCAGAATTGTAGGCATAGAAGTAGCCGGAGATTCCGTCGTGGTTCTCGCGCAGATCACTGTATTGCATCAGTTGTGCATCGGTCATCAAAAATCCCCACAAATACGGAGACCCCTTAATGGGGCAGGAATCGAAGTGGTACCACTTGGGGTTGACGTCACTACCGAGGTTGACCATGCTCCAATAGTGGCGTTCGTTGACCATGGCGGCAAGCTCAGGCAGGCGTTCGACATCCATATTTTGAATGCCGAGGCGCTCCATCATCGCCTTGGAAATGGCAAAATAAGTAAAGCAATCGCCCGTGTGGCTCATCAAGCCGTTGTAGGCGGCACGCACCCAGCTGCTCTTATCGGAGGTGGGAACGTAGGAAATATTTGCGCGTACGTAATCGTAAATTTCGCGCAGCTGATCGTGAGCGGTCATACCGCTCCACAGAATGTCATCGAGAATGGGATCTACCAATTGGTACAGCATTTGCTCGGTAATTTCTTCTTCGTAAACAGAAAGCGTGCAAAGGATCTTTGTGACGTTCCCTGCCGCATCGGTAGCAAGATAGGTAACGTTGTAAAAGCCGACTTCCTTGAGATTTACGGCGGAGGTATCGACCGTAAGGGTTACGCCCGCATCGCAATTGTCGGTGGCGGTTACTCCCGAAAGATAGGAAACACCGCTGCCGAGGTAGGCGATCAAGTCCTTGGTGCCGCTAACGGTGGGCGGCGTGGTATCGTTGACGAGGATAAGGGATGCGGTGTAGGTGAATTCCCTGCCCCGATCGTCGGTCAAAAGCAAGGGAATGGAATAGCTGCCCAAGGAGGACA
>JAZRKS010000330.1:0-5928 GCA_045646445.1 Eubacteriales bacterium
CGCTATTATCCTAATTACAAGACTACTTTGGAATGGTATCAAGATTTAGACTTGTGTAAACAAGTAGATAACAGAAATACAGCCTACGATCTGAATTTGTTAAAGCGCATGTATAAATACTTGAATAAACATGGTGATTTATTTTATATCAAATATAAAAACAGATTATGCGGCGATGTATGCTTACAACCAAGTGGTGAAGTTAATATCGTAATAGCAAAACCTTTTCAAAACAAGCACATAGGGCGAAGGGTAATTAAGGAAATAATTCAGTTAGCAAAAGAAAAACAGATTTCAAAATTACATGCTGAAATATATACTTTTAATACACAGTCTCAAAAAATGTTCCAAAGTGTTGGTTTTGCAAAGGTGACTGATGAGCAATACGTATTGGATGTTTGATTTTCAATTTACCGAAAATATTTGTGCGCCAATTAAAAAAGCCTCCCCTGTGCAAGGGGAGGTGGCATTTTCGCAAGAAAATGACGGAAGGGTTGGCTCTAACTTCTTTTAATCGAATAGTTAGAAACAACCCTTCAGTCAGTCTGTCGACTGACAGCTCCCCTTGCACAGGGGAGCCTTTCTTTTTGTGCAACTTACTAATTGAAGATTTCTAAACTGATTATAAGCAGTCTAAAACAATTTCGATTTGATGCAGTCTTTTATTTTGTTCTTTAAGGTTGAGCAATCAAATTCACAAGCACTTCTACCATTTTGTGCATCGATTTTACGGGAATGTACTCGTGTACGCCATGGAAGTTTGCGCCGCCCGTGGAAAGGTTGGGGCACGGAATACCCATGTAGGAAAGGCGCGCGCCGTCGGTGCCTCCGCGAATAGGCATGGTCAAGGGCTCAACCCCTGCCGCACGCATTGCCGATTCGGCGTTGGTGATCAAGGACATATTTTCCTCAATAATTTCGCGCATATTGTAGTAGCTATCCTTCATTTCGAGAACGAAGCGTCCCTCACCCCAAACGCCGTTGAGGTAGTCGCAAAGACGTACCAAAAACGCCTTACGTGCTTCAAATTTGGCGCGGTCGTGGTCACGGACGATGAGCGAAACGGTTGCAGTGGTCTCGTCGCCCGACATATCGCAAATGTGGTAAAATCCCTCGTAGCCCGTGGTGTGTGCAGGAGTTTCGGCAGGGGGTAGCATTGTGATAAATTGGTTTGCCATCAGAATGGCATTCTTCATAATATCCTTTGCCGAGCCGGGGTGAACGTTCAGCCCGTGAACGGTCAATTTTGCGCCTGCAGCATTGAAGTTTTCGTATTCGATCTCGCCAAGCTCGCCACCGTCAACGGTATACGCTTGCTTTGCGCCAAAGCCTTCCACGTCAAAGTGGTCGGCACCGCATCCGATCTCCTCGTCGGGAGTAAATGCCACCTGCAGAGTGCGGTGGGAGATTTCGGGATGCTCTACGAGATACTCACACGTAGCAATGATTTCGGCAACGCCTGCCTTATCGTCGGCACCGAGGAGTGTAGTACCGTCGGTAACGATCAGTTCCTCACCAACGTAGTGATTCATAGAGGGATAAACAGCAGGGCTCATCACGCTGCCGCTTGCCAAAACGAGGTCGCCGCCCTGGTAGGTAACGATGCTCGCCTTGATGTCAGCACCGCTGACTGCGGAGGAGGTATCCATGTGCGCAATCAAACCAAGGGGTTCAAGATTGGCACAGTCGGGGGTTGCGGGCAGCGTTGCGTAAACGTAGCCGCACGCATCCATACGTGCGTTTTGCAATCCCAAGGATGCAAGCTCTTTTACAAGGAACTCACCAAGCACCTTTTGGTTTGGGGTGCTCGGTACGGTTTGGGATGTTTCACTTGAGGTCGTATCAAAGGATACGTACTTAAAAAAACGATCAATAACGCTCATACGGTCTCCTTAAAACGCCCAGTTGCCGTTCTCAAATACGGGAACGCGGCGACCGTCGCGCGTGATGGCGGTGATGGAAAGATCCTTTGTGCCGATCATAAAGTCAACGTGGATCATGGAATCGTTAATGCCCTTTTCGTAGCATTCCTTAAGGGTGTACTTGTCGTAATCCTTGAGGGTGTTGGTAAAGCCGTGGCCCATTGCAAGGTGGCAGGAAGCGTTCTCATCGAACAGGGTATTGTAGAACAGAATGCCCGAGTTGGAAATGGGGCTATCGTAAGGAACGAGCGCACATTCGCCAAGGTAAGCCGCGCCCTCATCCATGGAGACCATTTCTTTGAGAAGTGCCTCGCCCTTCTCGGCACCTACCTCTACTGCCTTGCCGCCTTCAAAGCGCATCCAGAAGTTTTCAATCAGCTGTCCTTGATAAGAAAGGGGCTTGGAGGAGTAAACGATACCGTCAGCTACGCCCTTCTTGGGGGAGATGAACACTTCCTCGGAGGGGATGTTGGGGTTGAAGACGATACCACTGCCCTGTGCAGCTTCGTCGCCGCCGCAGAAGAGAGCGTCCTCGATCATACCAACGCGCAGATCGGTGCCGTTGGATGCCTTGTATTCGAGAGTTTCAATGCCAAGGTTGTTGAGATATTCGCAACGTGCGGCAAGGTCGGCGTTGTGTGCCTCCCAAGCGGCAATGGGATCTTCCATTGCGCGAGAGGTGTAAAGAATTGCCTGCCACAGCTTTTCAATGGCAGCATTCTTCTTCTCACCCGGGAATACTTTTTTTGCCCACTCGGCACCGGGAACGGCGGCGATGCACCATTGATATTTGTTCTCCATTGCATCGCGCAAGGGCTTAATAACCTTATATCTTGCCTGCATTGCCTTTGCCATCTTCTCTTGGTTTACACCGGCAAGACCGTCGGGATCGTCACTTTCAAGGTAGATCATAACGGGCAAAGTATCAACACGGTGCTGCATTTTAGCAACCTCCCAATCTGCAAGAGTGGAAAGTGTTTTGAGCGATGCCTTCTTTTGGGTTACCTTGGTGATGGGCTGATAGCTCCACTCTACGCTGACCTTGCGTGCGCCAAGCGCATAGCATTCTTCCACAACCATACGAACAAAATCGGGTTGGTCAAGAGATGCAAGAATCATAACGTCCTGTCCCTTTTGCACGTTGCCGCCCATTTTGGCAATCAGCTTTGCATAATTTCTCAAAATCGATTTTTTCATAATATTTATCCTTTCTTTGCCGCGTGCGGCACGTAAATGTTTTCTGAATTATTTTGTAACGTCACCGTTGGAGCAATGAACGGTGTAATCCCCCGTTCCCTCGTCCCAATCGGTTCCCTTTTCGAGCGCGTTCCATTCTTCGACTGTGCCACCGAATGTGATTTTCGCAAGCCGATCACAGTTTTGGAAAGCAGATTCGTTGATATACTTGACACTGTCGGGGATGGTCAGCTCCGAAATGCGGGAACATTCTGAGAATGCCGTTTTGCCAATGCTGACAAGTCCTTCGGGGAGTGTGATATCGGTGAGCGAATAGCAATTTGAAAATGCATTTTCGTCAATGGTTTTCAAATTACTTGAAAGCGTTACACTTGTCAAGTTGTCGCACAGAGCAAATGCGTAAGCACCAATGCTTTTGACCGTGTCCGGCAAAACGATGCTTGTAAGCGAAGAACACACGTTGAACGCTTCGTCGTCGATGGCGGAAATGCCCTCTCCCAAATGAACGGTTTTCAACGAGGTGCACAGTTTGAACACACCATCGTTCAGTTTTCCAACGCTACCGGGCACCCGAATGCTGACCAATGCCACGCAACCCTGAAAGGCGTTTGCCCCCAAGCGCACAAGGTTTTGCGGCAGCGTAACGCTTTGCAGGTGTGGGCAATCGGCAAAAGCAAACTCCCCTATGCTCGCAAGCGTTTCGGGCAATTTTACCGCGGAGAGGAACCAACAGCCGTGAAAAGCAGAGGTCTCAAGCCGCTCAATGCTCTCCGGCAAAACAGCCCCCTCAAGCAGGTAATCGTAATAAAATGCCTTCTCGCCAATGGCGGTAACGCGGTAACCGTCAATTTCCATTGGGAAATAGACGATTTTATCGGTGCAGGAGCCACGCCCCACAATTTTGCAGGTTCTGCCGTCCTCGTTCGCCTCATACGCAAGCCCCAAGGAGACCAATGCGGGAAGCGTTTGCGTTTCCTTTTGACCGCAGGGGCAGGTTCTTTCCTTCGCTCCCTCCTCGGTCAGGGTTGCCTTTTGCAAAGTCAGCCACGGGCCGTAGGTGTGCCTGTGGTGGGAGGTATTGGCATCGGGAGTGGTTTCTGTCGAAGATGTCAGCTCCGTGTTAGGAGAATCTTGTACGGTGGGCACATTCGTGTCCCCCTCTCCCTTAGAGGAGCCGTTGCAGGATGCCGCCACAAACACCAAAAGCGCCGACAGGCAAAGCAATATAACAACTTTTGAAATGCTCTTCATCGGCTTCTCCTCCCTTTGCAAATCGCGCGCGCACGCGCTGTGTACGTTTAGTATACCACATTTTTCTTACCCTGCCAAGTATATCACACAAAAAAATTGCAAAAATCGCACAAAATCTTCGCTTCCTTATTGACTTTTGCAAAAAAGTGTGCTATGATATATGGTGTAAATTTATTACTCGGAGGTTTTCTATCATGAAACATATCCAAACTATCGAAACTCGTAACCTTTGCGAAAGCGCAAAGAACGGCGGCTGCGGTGAGTGCCAAACCTCTTGCCAATCTGCTTGCAAGACCAGCTGCGGTATCGCTAACCAACAGTGCGAGAATACCGAGAAATAATTGCTATTTCTCACTAAAACGCCGCCTTTTGGGCGGCGTTTTTAACGCAAACAAAGGAGTTTTATATACATGGTACATCAATACAAGCTTGGCGGTTATAACATTGTGCTCGATTCCTGCTCGGGTGGCGTTCACGTAGTGGACGATGTAGCTTATGACATCATCGCACTCTATGAGAGTGAGGACCGCGACACAATTCTTGCCAAGATGAAAGAAAAATACGCCTCTTATGAGGATATCACGGCAGAAGATATTGCAGAATGCTACGATCAAGTCACCTCGCTCAAGGAGAGCGGCAAGCTCTTTGCACCCGACACCTTTGCGGGCATGGCAGGACACTTGAAGGAAAAGACCTCGGGCGTTATTAAAGCACTTTGCCTGCACGTGGCACACACCTGCAACCTCAACTGCTCCTACTGCTTTGCAAGTCAGGGCAAGTATCACGGTGACAGAGCCGTGATGAGCTTTGAGGTGGGCAAGCAAGCGCTTGATTTCCTCGTTGCCAATTCGGGCACGCGTCGCAATCTTGAGGTTGACTTCTTTGGCGGTGAGCCCTTGATGAACTTTGACGTTGTCAAAGAGCTCGTTGCTTATGCGCGCTCTATCGAAAAGGAAAAGGGCAAGAACTTCCGCTTTACCCTGACCACCAACGGTATGCTGGTTGACGATGACGTCATCGATTTTGCCAACCGTGAGTGCCACAACGTGGTTCTCAGTCTTGACGGCAGAAAAGAAATTCACGACCGCTATCGCGTAGACTACGCAGGTCGCGGCAGCTGGGAGCAAATTGTGCCCAAATTCCAAAAGTTCGTAAAAGAACGCGGTGGCAAGGGCTACTACATGCGCGGCACCTTTACGCATGCAAACCCCGACTTCCTCAAGGATATTCAAACAATGCTTGACCTCGGCTTTAACGAGCTGAGTATGGAGCCCGTTGTTTGTGCTCCCGGTGACCCTTCCGAACTGACGCATGAGGATCTCCCCATCGTTCTCGACCAATACGAAAAGCTTGCCGAGCTGATGCTCGAGCGTGACCGCGAGGGACGTCCTTTTACATTCTATCACTATATGATTGACCTGACCGGTGGTCCCTGCATCTATAAGCGCATTTCGGGTTGCGGCTCGGGTACCGAATATATGGCGGTCACCCCGTGGGGCGATCTCTACCCCTGTCATCAGTTCGTCGGTGAGGAAGAATTCCGCCTCGGCGATGTCTG
>JAZRKS010000331.1:0-5605 GCA_045646445.1 Eubacteriales bacterium
TAATTTGAGGTTTTGTTATAGGGGCGATTCACGAATCGCACGTTTTTATTTGCAATATGCGTTCGTTCTCGGGTTGCCGTGGTCGTCATCCCCTACAAAAAAACACACTTGTAGGGGACGACCTCCCGGGCGTCCCGAAAAAATGAAAATGTTATTATTTGAAAGAGGGCTATGCCCTTTTCTTTTTTTGCTCAAAATTCTACCATTGGTAGAATGATTAGAAATTTATCAAATCACTCTTGACAAAAAGTGATTAGATGTGTATAATATCAGTGTGGTCACAACTAAAAATCAACCAAAAGGAGAAATAAGATGACTTATTTGGAAATTGATAAAGCATTGTACGATATCGTCAATGAGAAATATAACGAATGTCAAAGCAGACTTGATGCGGTACCAAACGAAAATAAAAACGAGCGCAAGGCTTTGATCATTGAAGGAGAAATGTACGGGCTGTGCAATCGCGCCGGACTTATTGTATATGTTTCAGGAAAACGCGAAAATGTTCTTGCTATGAGACGTCGAGTAGTCGGACAGATTCTTCATAAATATCCCAAATTAAACGAAGTGTTTACGCAACTTGAAGAAGAAGAAAAAATGCGATTTATAGCAGCATTGCAAGCAGAAATTTTTATGCGCGATCAAATTGTGAATTCTTATTACACCGAGCTCGAAGCCGCCAAAACCTCGGGAGATATGAAAAACATTCTTGAACTCCAAATAAAAATCGGTGGCTGTGAGAATGTGTTTGAAGCGTGGGAAGCATGGCGCAAAGAAAACAATATTTATCCCAATTTGATTAACAAAATGAAGGGCTGAAAAAAATGAATGATTATGACAAAAAACATTTATGATAAAATCCCAAAATCTCAGTGCCTAAATGGATGTTATAAATGTTGCACCAATATGATTCAGTATACTCCAAGCGAATTGAAGGCAATGGGCGGGTATGAATACAACGGAAAGTGCTCGCATCTAAAAGACGGCAAATGTTCTATATATGATAAGCGCCCTTTTGTATGCAGAATTTATGGTACAAGTGAGCTTTTTAGATGCGAGGATTGTGTTCCTGAACGCTTTCTCAGCGAGGAAGAATCGATAGAACTTGTACATCAATATGTACAATTGAAAAAGAAAGAAGAGTCTCAGAAAAATGTCGAAAATTAAAAATCTACTCCCCAAATTATTCATGCAAGAATTTCATATGCAACTAAATGGAAAGGATGTGGTAGTGTGAAAGAAAAGCTTGCGCTCCTAAAACTTCTTGCCGACGAAACACGTCTCGAAATCCTCAACATTTTGCTCAAAGAGGATTCGTATGTAGAAAAAATTGCTTGCGAGCTTTCCCTCACCCCTGCAACCATTTGCTATCACCTTAAAAAAATGGGATCTGCAGGTGTTGTAAATTGCTCACGCTCGCAATTTTATATGATTTATTCCCTTAACCGCGACATCTTTGACAAACCTTTGTTTGAACTGATCAAAAAGGATGACCCGGTTGTGGATGCCGAGGAAAAATACAAAAAAGAGGTGCTTTCTCATTTCTTTAAGTATGGTCGACTGACACAGCTCCCCACGCAGCGCAAAAAGCGTGAAATTGTGCTTTGTGAAATTGCAAAGCAATTTGAACGTGGGTGCGAATACGATGAAAAAGAAGTCAATGAGATTATTCACCGCTTTCACGAGGATCACTGCACCATTCGCCGTGAAATGATTGCCTGCGGCATTATGGCGCGTCAAAAAGAAACGTATTGGTTGGTGTAAATTATGACTATAAAAAGAATTATCGTTTCACAAAAGGTCAAAGCTTTTCGCCGCGAAAACCGACTGACGCAGGAGCAATTCGCATCCGGTTTAGGTTTATCACCCCAGACCATTTCCAAATGGGAGCGCGAAGAATGTTATCCCGACATTACCTTCCTCCCCACTCTTGCCGACACACTCGGTTGTACGGTGAATGACTTTTTTGAGTAGAATGTAATTAGATCACGTAAGGGCGACCTCGGTCGCCCTTTTTTGTTTTGCTTTTTTAGACTCTATTAAACCATTGGTTGAACGTAAAAGAAAGTTTTGTAAATGTATTGACAAATGATTATATGCCGTGTTATAATGAATTAAAACCATTCGCCTGCTTTGAAAAACAATCAAGGTTTTCGGCAAAGCGGTTTTATGCGATCCCCCGTAAAAATCAAACAACAGAAAGCGAGGAACTTCGATGCGAAAGCTGTACTTTAAAAAGCTCCTATCTATATTGGGGCATACGGCACTGTGTATTGTTATTTACTGCATCGGCTTTACCCTTTTGACCTTGGTTGCAAACTTTTTCAAAAATCATTTTATAAGACTTTGCATTGCGTTTGGCATTCCCCTTGTTTTTATCCTAATTCGCGTTTTTAACCGCCGCGTGGAAAACCAAGAAATGCGCCGCGCGTATTTGGCAGAAGCCAACAGAGAACGTTTGGTTTTTGGGGAAGAATGGCACCGTATATGCAAGTTCCCTCATTTTTTGGCAGAGCTTCTGGCTTTTGCAAGCATCGATTTTGTTTTTATGATTATCGCTGCTTTTCTTGTTACGGGTCCTTGGTGGATCTACCTCTTGGTGGTTCTGCTCTACTTTGTAGCCCCCTGCGCACTCTTTTTCATCATCGATTTTTTCATTTGGATAAGGGTTCATAACGCGTGGCGAAAGGATGCCTGACAGTATTCTGTGGAAAGCATCTAAAACCGAACACAATTTGAATTTTTCAAAAAGGGGGACAAAATGAAGAAGATTATAGTAGCAGAAAAAATAATGGAATTCCGTCGCAAAAACAAATTGACGCAAGGAGAATTCGGTGACCTGCTTGGAGTATCTGCGCAGGCAATTTCAAAATGGGAGCGCGAAGTCTGCTACCCCGACATTACCGTTTTACCCGACCTTGCCGAAACGCTTGGTTGCACGGTGGATGACTTTTTTGCGTAGAATCGAATTGGATTATGTGGGGGAAACTTTTCCGAAAGGAAATTTGTTCCCCCACCTTACTGTAAAATTTTAATATCCATTGTAGGGGCGAAGAGATTGCTTGCAATCTCGTGGCGGCTTGCCGCCTTCCATTAGGTCGTCCTTTTATATATTTTCTTTCCTTTTTCCACAAAATGGTATTTTTATGCCCTCGCGAGCGCGCAATGCGCGAAATATCTTATAAAAATATATAAATATAGTAAAAAAAATTCAAAAAAGTATTTACAAAACGAAAAAAGTCTGGTATAATACTGTCGTATGCGTGAGCTCGGTTTTCGGACACGAGGCCGTTCAGCGGCTGATTCACCCACCGATTGCTGAGTGAAACGTAAATAAATATTTTTTGAAAGGTGAAAATACCATGCAGAAGGAACTCAAGAACAACATCATCGAGCAATACGCTACTCACGAGGGCGACACCGGTTCTCCCGAAGTACAAATTGCTATTCTGACCAACCGCATCGCTAACCTGACCGAGCACCTCAAGGCTAACAAGAAGGATTTCCACAGCCGCCGCGGTCTGCAAAAGATGATCGGTCACAGAAGAAGTCTGTTGAACTACCTGCAAAAGAACGATATCGAGCGTTACCGCGCGATCGTTAGCAAGCTCGGCTTGAGAAAGTAAAGCAAACATTGGGAGTTGAGAGCAGCGGCAGTTTTGTCACTGCCCTCACTCCTTGTTTGTTTTTTTCTCAAAACACCATTTCTCACGGCTGGATTAGCAGTTAACCGTGTGCCGGAGAGTCTCCCTTTTTCCGACCCAAGGTTAAGTGCTAAACCTCCGCGAGAGCAACCACAAAATGAAAACGGAGGAATGTAAAAGACATGAACATTACCAAAAGCGAACCCATGAATTTTAAAAATTACAAGGTGTTCAAGTACACCTACGCAGGCAGACCCCTGGTAATTGAGACCGGCAAAATGGCAGGTCTTGCAAACGGCTCTGTTCTCTGCCGCTACGGTGACACCGCAGTTCTCTGCTGTGCAACCGCATCTGAAAAGCCCCGCGACGGCATCGACTTCCTTCCCCTCTCTGTTGACTTTGACGAGAGAATGTATGCAGCCGGCAAGATCCCCGGCGGCTACCTCAAGCGTGAAGGCAAGCCCAGCGAAAAGGCAGTTTTGACCTCTCGCGTTATCGACCGTCCCATTCGTCCTCTCTTCCCCAAGGATTTGAGAAACGACGTGGCTCTGACTCTTGTTGTTATGTCGGTTGACCCCGACTGCTCTCCCGAGATTACCGCGATGATCGGTGCTTCCACCGCTCTGGCAATCTCCGACATTCCGTGGAACGGTCCCATTGGCGGCGCATTCATGGGCCTGGTTGACGGCAAGATCGTCCTCAACCCCACCGCCGAAGAGCAAAAGAAGAGCGATCTTCAACTCACCGTTGCAGCATCTATGGAAAAGGTCGTTATGATCGAAGCAGGTGCAAACCAAGTTGAAGACGACATCGTTTACGATGCAATTATGAAGGCACACGAAGAGATCAAGGATCTGCTCGGCTTCATCAACGGCATTATCGACGAGATTGGCAAGAAGAAGTTTGAATATCCTTCCTGCGAGCTCGACCACGATATGTTTGATGAGATCTTCGCCTTCTGCGAAAAGGACGTTATGAACGCGCTTGACACCGATGACAAGAACGTACGTGACGCAAGAATGGTTCCCGTTAAGGATGCCATCCTTGAAAACTTTACCGAAAAGTACCCCGAGCTCCCCGGTATTATGGAAGAGCTCATCTACAAGATTCAAAAGAAGATCGTTCGCCGTTGGCTCTTGGTTGACAAGAAGCGCGTTGACGGTCGTAGCATGGATCAAATCAGACCCCTTGGCAGTGAGGTTGGCGTTCTGCCCCGCACCCACGGTTCGGGTCTGTTCACCAGAGGTCAAACTCAGGTTTTGACCGTTGCAACCCTTGGTACTCTCTCCGAGGCGCAAATGCTTGACGGCATTGACAGCGAAACCTCCAAGAGATACATGCACCACTACAACATGCCCGGCTTCTCCACCGGTGAAGCAAAGCCCGTAAGAAGCCCCGGACGCCGCGAGATCGGCCACGGTGCTTTGGCTGAAAGATCCCTCGTTCCCGTTCTTCCCTCCGAGGAAGAGTTCCCCTACGCAATCCGTCTGGTATCCGACGTTGTATCCTCCAACGGTTCTACCTCCCAAGGTTCCGTTTGCGGCTCTACCCTGGCACTGATGGATGCAGGTGTTCCGATCAAGGCTCCCGTTGCAGGTATCTCCTGCGGTCTGATCACCGCTGAGGACGGCTCTTGGGATACTATGATCGACATTCAAGGACTTGAAGACTTCTACGGTGATATGGACTTTAAGGTTGCAGGTACTCACAAGGGTATCACCTCCATTCAAATGGACCTCAAGATTGACGGTCTTACCCCCGAGATCATTAAGAAGGCATTTGAAATGACCCACGCAGGTCGTGACTATATCATTGATGAAGTTATCCTGAAGGCTATCGAGGCTCCTCGCGCAGAGGTTTCCCGCTATGCTCCCAAGATGACCACCATGAAGATCGATCCCGATAAGATTCGCGAAGTAATCGGTAAGGGCGGCTCCGTAATTCAAAAGATCGTTGCCGAC
>JAZRKS010000332.1:0-6583 GCA_045646445.1 Eubacteriales bacterium
CCTACGGTGCAGATGCTCCCTTTGAAGCTCTGTGGGGGCGTTGGCTCGAGTGCGTTGACGAGGAGATGGCGTGCGGCATTTTGCCTTTCAAATCGGGTGCGCCCGAAATTTTTGACGAAATGAAAAAACGCGGCATCAAAATTGCGCTTGTCACCTCATCGGGTCAAAAAACGGTTGCACAGTACCTGCAAATGTCGAGGATGGAAGGCGTTTTTGACGTTGTTCTCACAGGCGAGAGCGTCACCCACGGCAAACCGCATCCCGAGGTCTTTCTCATCGCCGCCGAGCGGTTGGGTGTTGCTCCCGCGCATTGCGTGGTGGTTGAGGATTCTCCCAACGGTGTTAGAGCAGGGCACGCGGCAAAAATGTTCACCGTTATGGTTCCCGACCTGCACCCCTGCACCGAGGAATTGCGTGCACTCTTGTGGCAGGTCTGTGACACGCTGACCGACCTCATCCCACTGATTGACAAAGAAAACAACAATTGAAATAAATTTGAGTAAGGAGAAAACAACAATGATTGCAAAAGCATTGGCAGAAGAGGTACTTGCCGTCGCAATGAGCGGTGGAGCTGACTTTGTAGAGCTCTATGGCGAGATCACCCGAAACAACAGCATCAACATGGTTGACGGAAAGATCGACCGTGTAACCGACAACCTGGTATCCGGCGTGGGTATCCGCGCTTTTCTTGGCACAAAAACCGTATTCGCATCCACTTCCGACACCTCCCGCGCAGGGCTTCTCAAGTGTGCGCGCTCTGTTGCCGCCGCTACGGGAGATCTTCGCGCCGTTGAGAAGATTATTTTGAATGAGAGAATGTTCCCCAACATTCACCCTACAAAAATCATTCCCACAAGCGTTGAGGCGCGCGTTCGCGCCGATCTTTTGCGCGCAGGCTGCTTTGCCGCAAAGGAATATAACGAGGCGATCTCGCAGGTCAGCGGCTCTCTGCTGGGCGTTGACCACACCATCCTTGTTGCCAACACCGAAGGACTCTATACCACCGACCGCCACATCCGCACCCGTATGGCAGTTTCCTCGGTTGCAAGTGCGGCAGGCGTGAACCAATCGGGCAGCGCCAGCCCCGGTGCGGGTATGGGTCTTGAATTCTTCGACCTTGTCAATCCCGTTGACATCGGCCGCGAGGCATCCCGTCAAGCAATGGTAAACCTGAAGGCAGATTACTGTCCCGCAGGCACCATGACCGTTGCTATCGAGAACGGTTTTGGCGGCGTTATCTTCCACGAGGCTTGCGGACACTCGCTTGAGGCGACCTCGGTTGCCATTGGCGCATCGCAAATGGCAGGCAAGCTCGGTCAGCAGATCGCCAACCCCAAGGTAACGGCAATCGACGACGGCACCATTCCCGGTGCTTGGGGCTCTGTTAACATCGATGACGAAGGACATCCTACCCAAAAGAACGTACTCATCGAGAACGGTATTCTCAAGAGCTATATGGTCGACCGTCTCGGCGCGCGCCGCATGGGCTGCGCAATGACCGGCAACTCTCGCCGTCAGGGCTACGAATACGAGCCCACCTCCCGTATGACCAACACCTACATTGACAACGGCCCCGACAAGAACGAGGACATCATCGCATCCATTGAGAACGGTTTGTACTGCAAAAAGATGGGTGGCGGCTCTGTTAACCCCCTCACGGGCGCGTTCAACTTCTCGGTAGCTGAGGGCTATCTCGTTAAGAACGGTAAGATCTGCGAGGCAGTTCGCGGCGCATCCTTGGTTGGCACAGGCTCCGATATTTTGCAAAACATCGATATGGTAGGTCAAAATCTTGAGCGTGCACAGGGTATGTGCGGCTCCTCCAGCGGTAGCATTCCTACCGACGTAGGTCAACCTCTCATCCGCGTTTCTTCCATTACAGTAGGAGGTAGATAAAATGCTGTTTGAACAAATGAAAAACGCGCTCATTGCCGCCGCAACCGAGGCAGGTATCGAGCAATATGAAATTTATTACCAAGTAGGCGAAAGCATCAGCGCCGAAACACTTAAGGATGACATCAGCGCATTTGCATCAAGCGTCAGCGGCGGCATCTGCTTCCGTTGCATTGTAAATGGCAAAATGGGCTATGCATCCAGCGAGCTTTTGACCGAGGATGCTATGCAGGAGCTCGTTAAAAACGCAGTTGCCAATGCGGCTTGCATCGATAACGATGACGAGGTATTTATTTTTGCGGGCTCTCCCGAATACGCAACGGTTGACACGGGCGACGTGAAGCTTGCAGATGCCCTTACCATTCGCGACACTGCTCTCCGCCTGCAAAAAGAGACTTACGCGCAAAGCGACAAGGTTGCCGACGGTACGCAGTCGGTGGCAATGTCCAGCGTAGGCGAGGTTCGCTTGTATAATTCTCACGGTCTGTCTCTCTCCAACCGCACGGGCATGAGCGGTGCCTATGCCGCAGCCGTTGTGCGCGACGGTGACGAGGCACAGGAGGCATTTGATTTTGCAGTTGGTGCAACCTTTGACGAGGTTAAGGAAACCTCTGCCATTGCCGTTCGCAAGGCGCTTGACAAAATGGGCGCATCGGTTGCTCCCTCGGGCAAATACAACATTGTGTTCGATGGCAGACAGTTCCGCCAATTCCTTGCAGTATTCTCCTCTGCATTCTCTGCAAAGAGCGCACAGCTGGGGCTTTCGCTTTTGGCAGGTAAGGAGGGCGAGCAGGTTGCGGCACCCTTTGTCAACATTATTGACGATCCGATGCGTGAGGGTTCTCCCATCAAAACACCCTTCGACGGTGAGGGCGTTGCAACCGCACGCCGTGCCGTTGTTGAGGGCGGTGTTCTCAAAACCATGCTTTACGACCTGACCACCGCTAAAAAGGCAGGTGTTGCCTCTACCGGTAACGGTCAAAAGGGAAGCTACGCGTCTCCCGTTTCCATCGCTCCCTACAACTTTGGATTGATGGCGGGCGAGTGTGATTTTGACACGCTGCTTTCTATGGCAGGAGATGGCATTTATATCACCGAGTGCAAGGGCTTCCACGCAGGCGCCAATGCCGTAACCGGTGACTTCTCCATTGAGAGCGCGGGCTTTATGATCCGCGACGGCAAAGTTGCCGAGCCCGTTAAGTCCTTTACTATCGCGGGCAATTTCTTCGAGCTTATTAAAAACATCGATACCCTTGGCAACGAGGTTCGTTGGGGCATTCCGGGCAGAACCGTATTCGGCTCTCCCGACGTGCTTGTGCGCGATATGAGCGTTGCGGGTAAATAATCCAAAAATAAAAACGGATACCGTTTTGGAAAGGAAGTGAAAGACCGTGAAAATCAAACAGCAGGAGCAGGATATGCTGATGGGGGAAAGAGCCAAGCAAAACGGCGTTGCCTTTTCTCTGTTCGCGCTCTTTTTAAGTCTTTCCTTCCTTGCGGCGGTTCCCGTGGCAATGAAGCTGACGGGCATTGATAGCGACACGCTGTGGCAAAACTTTTGGCGCATTTGTACAAGCCCCTCAAAGCTTGTAACCGACTATTTTGCGGTGGGTTGCCTTTCCAGCACACTCCTGAACGCAGGCCTTTGCGGCTTGGCGTGCAACCTGCTCATCCTCATCAGCCGCACACGCGCATCGTCTACTACGTTTGCGGCATACATCTTGGTCATTGCGCACTGCTTTTACGGCTTGAATTTGATGAATATGTGGCCGCCCTTTATCGGGGTCATTCTCTATTGCTTCATCACGCGCAACCCCTTGCGCAAAAACCTGCACGTGGCAATGTTCTCCACGGCACTCGCACCCTTTATCAGCGATTTTTTGTTCTCCTATCCGCTTGGCATCTACCTCGACGTAGCAGGTGTAAGTCTCAACGTCGTTGGCATCGTCATGTCGATTTTGTTCGGCTTTGGGTCGGGCTTTTTGGTGCCCGCACTCCTGCCGGGAACCACCGCCATGCACCGCGGCTACAACATGTACAAGGCAGGCTTGGCGCTTGGTATGTTTGGCATTTTTGTTTACTGCTTCCTTTACAAAACGCTCGGCATTGAGCCCGCGGCGGCAGTAGAGGGGGAGAACGCACATTACTACGAAAGCTTTGGGCACATTTACTGGAGCTTTATGAACGTCTTCTTTATCATCCTCTTTGCTATTTCCGAGCTTTTGGGATTTTTGCTCAACGGTTGCAGCTTCCGCAATTACCGCAACCTTCTCAAATGCACGGGACGCGGCTTAGATTTTGCCGATAAGTTTGGCATGCCCGTTTGCTTTATCAACTTTGGCGTTTACGGATTTTGCATTTTGGCGTATCTCAATTTGGTATTTTTGCTGCCCGTCATCTTTCCGTTTTTGCCCGAGGGAGCCGGATTTACAGGCCCCACGGTGGGCGTTACCTTTGCGGCAATGACCTTCTCGGCAGACGGTCAACACCCCAAAAACGTTGCCCCCATTGCAATCGGATACGCTATTTTGTTTGCACTCACCTGTTCCATTTGTGCCGTGAGCGGATTGGATATTCCATGGACGCTCTCCACACAGGCATACATCAACGGCTTGGCGTTTGCAACGGGACTTTGCCCGCTTGCAGGCAAGTACGGTTGGAAGTGGGGAATTGTTGCAGGACTTGTCAGTGCCATTATTTGCACCTCAACGGCGGCAATGCACGGCGGCTTTGTCCTTTACAACGGCGGATTCAATGCGGGACTCACCGCGCTGATCCTGCTCCCCATTCTCGATTTTTACCGCATCGAGCCCATTCACCAAGATGACGATTAACCCTCTTGTTTCATTCAAAGAAAGGATCTCTATGCTTTTTCAAAAATTCAACCTTTTCAGAACCGTCATGTGCTTGCTCTTGGTGCTTACCTGCGCCTTGAGTGCAGGCTGCCTTCAGGCAGAAAGCCACCGCACACAGCCCGAAACCTCAAGTGGGGAGAGCACACAACTGCCCGCACCCGTTGTCGATACCCGTCCGCGCGTAGCGCTGACCTATGACGACGGACCGCATGAAAGATATCAAGATACGCTCAGCCGCACAAAACTCATTGTGGACGAGCTCGATAAATATGGCTATCATGCTACTTTTTTTGTGGTAGGAAACCGTGTTGACGGAACCGAATACAACGGCGGCGATGCAATGGTCTATGCCGCAAATCACGGGAATGAGATTGGCATTCACGGCTATACGCACAACGCAAATTATGCCGAGTGCTCGGATGCAACCTTCGAATATGAAATGAATGAGACCTTGAAAGCCATTCAAAGTAGGCTACCCGGGTATGAGGTTCGTGTAATGCGTCCCGTAGGTGGCGAAATTTCGAATGAACGTGTTGCAACAACTCCGTTTGCCGTTGTAAACTGGAGCGTGGATACACTGGATTGGAGATTGAACAGACCCACCGGTGACCTTGCATCCATCGAAGAAATCGTCAACAATGCGCTCGAAAATATAAAGGATGGCGACATTGTTCTCATGCACGATATTCACTACAATACATACGAAGCAACGGTCATCATCCTGCAACGCTTAAATGAAATGGGATTTAACGTAGTCACCGTTTCCGAGCTTCTTGGCGACGATTTAGAGCCCGGCAGACTTTACACACAAAAATAAAAATAAAAAAGGATAGCTCGTAGCTATCCTTTTTTATCGCTCTTATGGGGAGAGAGGGCGCAGAGTGCTGAGTTGGAGAGATGTAATAAAACTTTGTATCAGACACCAATCAACTTTCTTAATGAGCAGGGTCTCGGTGGCCCCTGCGAATTCGCGACAGCAAGAGCACACCCTTGTGGTGTGCGCCGACCGTCTGTGTGTGGCTTTGGCGTTTCTTTTTTGATTTTTTGTCAGGAAGTTTTTGAAGGGGTGTGGGGGAACTTTTTCAAAAAGTTCCCCCACAAAATCGCGTCCCCCTAAAAATCGGGTGTGTATTGACTTGTAGCTGATGTTAAATCCTGCGAAAAGCCGTCAAAGCCAAGACCTGTGGCGTGTTTTTGAACCGACTGATATTCAAAGGTCGTCAAGCGGCGGTGCAGGTTGGGGTAGGGTGCATCCTCGGCAAATTCGGGGGTGTATTGCCCCATAAGAGAAAGGAGAAATGCATCGGTGCCAAACTTTTTGGCGAGTGCTTCAAGCAGGTCAAAGGAATCGGCTCGGCAACCGGGCAAAATCAAGTGGCGAACGATAATGCCGCGCAAAAGAGTACCTTCGTCCGAATAGAGTCGTGCGTTTCCCACCTGCCGAATCATTTCTTCAACGGCGCGCACGGCAACTGCATAATAATCGGGAGCCGAAGAGTAAGCCGCGGATACCGCAGAGGAAAAATATTTTATATCGGGCAAATAAACGTCAACAAGTCCATCAAGTGTGCGCAAAGAATCAACACTTTCGTAGGCGCTGCTGTTCCAAACAATGGGAATGTGCAAAAGCGGTCTTGCTCGCTCGAGCAGACGGGCGAGCTGCAGGGTATAGTGTGAGGGGGTAACGAGATTGATGTTGTGTACCCCTGCATCCTGCAAGCGCAGCATGGCATCCAGTAGTGCACCGTCGCTCATTTTGCGGCCAACACCACCGTGGCTGATGGCGCGATTTTGGCAGAACACGCAACGAAGATTACAACCGCCAAAAAAGATGG
>JAZRKS010000333.1:0-3094 GCA_045646445.1 Eubacteriales bacterium
CAAGATCCTTTTCTCTGCCCATGCATTCGGCAAATTCGGTGCGCTTGATACCGAGGAGGATTGGGCTTGCGAAGCCCGCCGTTATTACATCGGCATCGTTGGCAAATATGGTGCACAGGTGCAGGCAGTACTGAAGAAGGCGGCGGCACTTGATATCGCCATTATCTGCCCCTTGCACGGCCCCGTGCTTACCGAAAACCTTGGCTACTATATCAACCTTTACAACACCTGGTCGAGCTATCAGCCTGAGGAGGAGGGCATTGTGATTGCTTACACCTCGATTTACGGCAACACCAAAAAGGCAGTGCAGGCGCTTGCCGCAAAGCTGCGCTCCAAGGGTTGCCCCAACGTGGTTGTCAACGACCTTGCACGCTGCGATATGGCAGAGGCTGTTGAAGATGCCTTCCGTTATAGCAAAATCGTTCTTGCCACCACTACCTACAACGCCGATATTTTCCCCTTTATGCGTCAGTTTATCGATCACCTCACCGAGCGCAACTATAGCAATCGCACGGTAGCGTTTATCGAAAACGGCAGCTGGGCGCCCATGGCGACCAAGGTTATGAAGGGGATGCTTGAAAAATGCAAGAATCTTACTTACACCGAAAATACCGTTAAGATCCTTTCGGCACTGAACGAGGAAAGCTCCACCCAACTCGAAGCTCTTGCAAATGAGCTTTGCAACTGATGAAATGCTATGAAAAATGAAAACATGAACAAAACCGACCCCCGCGCATTGTTCAACATTGGTTACGGCCTTTACGTTGTTACCTGCAACGACGGCAAAAAGGACAACGGACTTATTGTCAACACCGTTACCCAACTTACCGACACGCCCCTGCGCGTAGCGGTCACCATTAACAAAAAGAATTATTCCCACGACGTTATCAAAGAAACGGGCAAAATGAACGTCAACTGCCTGACCGTCGAAGCACCCTTTAAGGTGTTTGAGGCCTTTGGCTTTGTCAGCGGTCGCACAGTCGATAAGTTTGCCGGTTGCACCCCTGATCGCTCGGAAAACGGGCTTGTTGTCCTTCCGCGCTATATCAACGCGTTTATTTCTCTTACCGTAGAAAAATACGTTGACGTTGACACGCACGGAATGTTCATTTGCACCGTTACCGAGGCAAGCGTTCTTTCGGATAAAGAGACAATGACCTACACATATTACCAAAAGAACGTCAAGCCCCGCCCCAAAACCGAGAGCAAAAAGGGATACGTTTGCAAGGTTTGCGGCTATATTTACGAAGGGGAAGAGCTCCCCGAGGATTTCGTATGTCCGCTTTGCAAGCACGGCGCTGCCGATTTTGAAAAAATCCAATAAAACACAATCATATATTTAAGGAGGACACTATTATGTGTGAAAACAGATTTTACATTTGTGAGCATTGCGGCAACATTGTTGGTATGATCCACAACAGTGGCGTTCCCATGATGTGCTGCGGACAAAAAATGACCAAGCTCGAGGCGGGCGTAGTTGAGGCAAGCCACGAGAAGCACATTCCCGTTGTTACGGTTGAAGGTAACACCGTACGTGTTAACGTCGGCTCCGTAACACACCCCATGAGCGAGGAGCACCACATCGCGTGGATCTACCTGCAAACCAACCGCGGCGGACAACGCAAGTGCTTGGACGTAACAGGTGCACCCGAGGTAACCTTTGCACTCGCGGACGAGACCCCCGTTGCCGTTTACGCTTACTGCAACCTGCACGGACTCTGGAAGGCAGAGATCTGATTTTAATTAAAATTTAAATAACAGGAGGAAAACAAAATGAAAAAGTACGTATGTGACGCTTGCGGATGGGAATATGATGAGGCGCTTGGCGATCCCGATAACGGCATTGCTCCCGGCACCAAGTTTGAGGATCTTCCCGACGATTTCGAATGCCCCCTCTGCGGAGTAGGCAAGGATATGTTCAGCGAGGCTGAATAATAGAAAGATAACAAGAAAAGCCACCCAGAGGGTGGCTTTTCTCTTTATTCTTATGTGATTTCAAATCCCAATTCCGCAAAATAGTCTCTTATTTCGGGAAGGTTGATTGTTTGGAACAGAGTTTTGTTTTCTTGATTTTTGAATACAAGGTAACTTAGAGGTAGTTGTCCACCGGAACGCCATTTGATTTTATGAATATCTTTTACAGATACAACCTTTTTGCGTTCCTTGAAAAACGGGTAATCGGTAATGTAGATGGTGTCGCCTTCAATTTCCATATAGGCCCTGCGCCAATTGTAAGCCATTACAATGAATCCAAAGTAACAAAGGGAAATGATTGTAAAGACAAAAAAGCCGAAAGCAAGATCTTCCATTGCCAATACAATGATCATAAGAGCAAAGATTGCAGTAAAGAAAACAGAAAGAACAATCAGCAAGATTTTTACCAATTTAGGCGTTGTACCCTTTGGCGTTCTCTCGTACATATTCAATTTCATCGAGGTCACCGCCTTTCTTTTTACAAACGAGCATTTTTCAGCCATTTCTTAATTTTGTATCTTTTCTCATAATCCCGATAGGAAACACTAAAACGATACGTTTGATTGTCACGTGTAGTGATTTTAATGGTGTGATTTTCTCGTGAGAAATCTTCTTTTTGTGCGCTGTGCTTGATGTTGGAGCGACAAACCGCAAAGCGCCCCGAAACAATGATCCAGTTGCGCGAGAGATAAACACCCCAAAGGATCTTTCTGCTGTCGCTATCCAAATTGCATTGGTATTTTTGTACTTGATCAGATATGATTTTTTTGAATCTTTCGCCGCGCCAAATAAGATACCCGATAGCAGCCAACACGGGCAGAATGGCTATCCAAGCAAGCCACAGATATTCCGGTGCATAAGCAATCACGCTACCCAAAATGGGCAAGAACCAGAAGAAGAACAAAAGCAGAACCACCCAAAAATCCTTCCAAAAACCGATTTTTTGATGCTCTTTGATTTGTCGTTTGGTTTCCTTGTTCATGCCGTCACCACCTTTCCATTTTATTATAACATATTTTGGAGAAAAGTCAAGGGAATTGAACTGTTTGTTGATATGATAGGATATTCACTTTTGTAGATTTTTGGTGCATTCTTTACCGTAGGGGAGGGGTCTCCCCTC
>JAZRKS010000334.1:0-13181 GCA_045646445.1 Eubacteriales bacterium
GGAGAAGAGGAACATCACGCCGCCCTCTTTAACGGCATCTACATCGTCCAGAAGGACGGACGCCAATCCCGTAACGCGCTCCAGCTGACTGCTTGCCGCCGCCGCGCGGTGGAGCATTAGGGAGTCCTCAAGAATCGGACAAACGCGAACCAAACCGCCTGCACGGTAGAAGATCTCCTCGGCAAGAATGTGGGAGTGTCCCGTACCAAAGGTAAAGACGTATCCACCGCCGGAGAGTGCATCGGCAATCAGTTCTGCCGCGCGCTCGATATTTTCTTTTTGTGTGGTTTCTACCGTTTCAACAAGACGTTTGATTTCGTTGATATAGAGTTGTGCAGAATTCATATCACGTCACTCTCCTTTTTCCTCTTTTGCCGCATACAGAGCCGCCGCACGTTGGGCGCTCATGTCGGGCACGCGAATTTCAATATTCGTGAATTTCTCACGCACGCCATCCTCAAATGCTTGGCGCACAACTTGGTTTTTGCAAAGCACACTGCCCCAAATACCAAGCAGATTGGCACGGGTACGCTCTAACAGTACCGATGCGTAACACGCAAGATGTGCGGCGGCATCGAGCAGAATATCCTTTGCAACCTTGTCTCCGTCCTCGGCACATTTTGCAACGCAACGTGAAAATCCTGCAACGTCGGGTTCGCTTTCACCGTAAAAAACAGAGATGAGATCACGCGGCTTGTTCGCACCGAAATGTACGAGTGCCGCCTCTGTAAGAGCCGTTTGCGGAGCAACGCCATCAGCGGCACGCAGAGCCGCGCAAATGCCCTCGCGGCCAATGTAATAGCCACTGCCCTCATCACCTGTGAGACGTCCCCAGCCACCTGCAACAGAGATCTCTCCTGCGGCATCTTCGCCAATTGCCATCGAGCCCGTGCCCGATATGATAAGCACGCCCGATTTTTTGCCACCTGTGAGTGCAAAAAGCGTCATATACGCATCACTACGTACATGAACGGGAACACCGAAAAGCTCTGACGCGCGCTTGGCAAATTCCTTTGCCATGGGGCTTTCGGACTCATCGTCGATAGAGGGGTCGCCTATGCCAACGGCGGCAATGCTACCCTTAGGGAGCGATAGTGCCGCAATGCCTTCTTGCAAATTGGCAAGGGCGGCATCAAGGCCTATGAAATTGTAATTGAGCGGACCGCACAACGCCGAGGCAATTTCAACCCCATCGGCTGTGCAGGCAACCAGTGCGGTTTTGGTTCCGCCGCCGTCAACGCCCACAAAATAACATTGTTTCATTTTTGCATCTCCCATAGAATTTCTACCTTTCATTATATATGATTTTTCTTCTTCTGTCAACGAAAAATTGATGAAAAGAGAAAGGAATTTTGCTTTTTTATCTTTTTTTGTTTTTTTTCGGTTAAATTCCTGCGCGGGTGTTGACTTTTGGGAGACGATTTTGTATAATGGAGGCAGAAAACGCCCACCCGAAAAGGAGAAAACAAAATGAAAAATTCGCTCCGCTTCGGCTTTGCCGATGCCATTATTACTCCCCCGCACCCCGAGCATATTTATCTGGACGGCTACGGCTTTCGCCTCTCCCCCGCCACCGAGGGTGTGCGCGACGATCTGCACGCCAAGGTTTGCGCAATGGTAGAGGGGGAACGTGTATTTTTGCTTTTTTCACTCGACATCATCGGCCTGCGTGAGGAGACCTATCGCTTGGTAAGTGCGCAGATCACCGATATAACGGGCGTTGCGCGCGAGGATATGGCACTCTGTTGCATTCACACCCACGCCGCTCCTGCCTCGGGTATTCTCGACGAGCTCCCCATCGACACCGACTATTTTGCATGGCTCGGTGAGGTTTGCGGTCGCGCTGCACTCCGCGCAATCGAACGTGCTTGCCCCGTGACGGCATCCTTTGCCATCTTACCCGAAACGCTCCAAACCAACCACAACCGCCGTAACGGGCGCGAGGATATCGACCGCTCCATTCGTGCCGTGGCATTCCATAACGAGAACGGCAAGCTCTGTGGTGTGCTTTGTTCTGCCGCTTGCCACGCCGTTGTCAACACCGCACATTCGATTTCCGCCGATTGGCTCGCGGAGCTGAATAAGCTTTCCACCGACGAGGTTCCCTACCTCTTTTTGCAAGGGCGTGGCGCCGATATCAACCCGCAGTTGTATCTCAAGCTCCCTATCGACGAGCTGATTGAGCGTTTGGGACGTGAATTATCTATACCCGTGGCGCAATTTGCCGCAAATTCTCCTTGCGGAAACGCTCTTGTTGGAGAGATAACAAGACACTATGAGACCGTTCGCATTCCAATGAAAAAGATGACCGACCTTGACGCCGTGCGCCGCGAGATCGCCCATCAGTTCAAAGAATACAGTGCCCTTTCCCCCGACAACATTCAAAAGCACTTTGTCCTGCGCCAGCTGCAATGGTACCGACACATGGAAAGAATGATTGAGAATGGCGAGGACTTTGCCCTGCGTGTTCCTCTGCAGGTGCTTGCCGTTGGCAAAGCGTGTGTGTTCCTCTTTGTTCCCTTTGAGCTTTTGACGCTCACGGGTAACAAGCTTGAGGATATGTACGCATCTGCCGGATTTGCACGCGAAACGATCTACGTGTGCGGATATTCCAACATGACCGAGGGCTATCTTGCCCCCGTTGAGGAGTTCGAATTTGGTGGCTACGAGGTTGACGGTGCGGCTCATTGGTACAACATTCCCGAGGCATCCCCCGAGAGCGAGCCCGCCCTCTTGGATTGGTTTTTAAAAGTTAGCGAAGAGCTAAAGTAACACCACTCTAACCAATATCATTAAGTTAACGAAAAAGAAGCCTCCCCCTTAGGGGGAGGTGGCACGCGCAAGCGTAACGGAGAGGGCTTTACGTGCCCCCTCTCAGTCGCCTACGGCGCCAGCTCTCCCCAGGGAGAGCCTTTTTAACCACATGACATTGCAAGCTCATATACTACGGCTTATAATCTTCAACTCTGCACTCAAAAAGCTCCGCGCCCATCGATTGCTCGATGGGCGCGGTTTTTGTTTATGCGTTATGCAATTTGATTAATAGTGATAGTACTCGAATACAACCGAGAGACCGCCCTGTGTCAGAACGAGGGTGTCAGCTTGCATAAATGCCAGCGCAATTGCCTGATGGCTGGGATCAGTACCAAATGCGTTGCCTGCAAGATCAACAAAGGTTGTACCGTTGTAGTAGATGGTGTATGCCGTGCCTGCTGCATCGTAAACGGTGAGGAAAGGAGGCATAGAACCGGTCATTTGTGCTGCATATTGAGAAATTTGGAGAATCGTCATCCAATGTACATTTTCTGCGGATTGGAAACGGTTCATTCCTTCACCCTCAACCAGGATGGAGCCTTGTGCGCCGATACCGGTAATGATATCTGCTGCACTGCTACCCTTTGCCATAATAGCACCCATAATGTTCATTTGACCGTTGGCATCTACAAAGTTGCCAAGACCTGCACCATACAAACCTGCGCCAATACCCTTGATTTGACCAACGATAGAGGTTGCGTTAACTGCGGTGAACCAAATTTCTTGACCACTGAGGTGTGTTTCCAGCTTGCCGCCGGTTACGTTAACGATAGGATGACGGTCCTCATCCCAAACGCTCTGTGCAATGATTGCGGGACCGCCGCAGCCGTTTACATAGGAGTCGATCAATTCAAAGGTGGAATCACCCCAAACGAACGCTGCGTTTTGGTAAGAGTCGAAGCACTTGGAGTTGCTAACCGTAAGAGTAGTCTTAAGCTCGGTAAAGTAAGTAATGAAGTAGGAGTTACCGATTACGTTGTTCATGGTGGTGATAGCACCAACAGAGGACTTGAAGAAGATCAAACCGCCTGCAGATGCAAGGCTTTCGGTAGAGTCTACCAAATTGTCTCTTGCGGAGTTACCAATGAGAGAAATGTTGTTGATATCAACTACTACCTTCTCTTCGGTTACGTCCTCTACTACGAGGAAGCGGAAGAGTGCGGTGTTGGAGAAGTCAACGCCATAGTCTCTGCCGGAATCCTTGCCGAATACGCCGGGAGAAGGAATGAGCGGGAATCCCTTGGTATCCAAGGTAAAGAAGTTACCCTCAATTGCAAATTCACCTGCACCGCGGTGCTCGTAGATCATGATTTCATCCTTGAGGTACTTGGTGCCTGCAGGAATGGTAACTGCGGGAATGAGTTCTCCGTCGGAACCCATCTTGTAGTAAACAACTTCTTTTTCGGTGGTATAGAAGAAGCTTGCGGGAACATCGTTTGCGGTCAACTTAATGTCATTGTGTAAAACGATGCCGGAAACAGTAACGTTGGTAAGACCGTGGGTTGCCTTGTGGTCTGCCCATGCTTCGTTATAGTTGTCAATAACAGCCAGCTGCCATGCCTCGTATACGTTGTAAGCATTGATAATCTTTGCCTCAAGAACGATGGGCGGGAAATCCTCTTCGTATACAATGTAGTGCTTGTCGGAGGGGGTTACGGAGATCTTAACCTCTGCACCTGCTGCCTCTGCAGTGAACTTGTAGCTGCCCTTGTAGGTGTTAACGGTAGGCATCAGTACGCTGCCGTCGTAGTATTCTACAACGTTGTTGCCCTTAGCAACTGCAGTCAGTTCAACGTAGCTGCCATCCTTTTTGATGGAGATGGTAACCTCGGAATAGAATTCCTTGGTGGTGAATTCCTTATCGGTGTTGAAGTTCAAAATTTCAACGGTGGGAGTCAGCTTAAACTCGCTTTGGTTACCGATAACGTATACTTGGTTGCCAATTGCAAACTGACCGGAGAAGCCATCCTCACCGTAGGAGAGCTTGCCTGCATCCTTGTTAGCTGCTGCAAATTGAACCAGAGTAGCGGGGGTATCAAAGCCAATGATCTCTTCCTCAATCTCTACGGGCTCGGTCACGTCGGGACCTTTGTCAGTGGTGCCGGGCTCAGGAGTGGTGGTGTGATTGGGATCGGAGGTGGTACCCGGCTCGGGAGTGGTGCCGGGCTCGGGAGTAGTACCGGGCTCGGGAGTGGTGGTGTGATTGGGATCGGAAGTGGTGCCCGGCTCGGGAGTAGTGATGATGGTGGGAATCGTTGTGGTTACTCCGGGAGTGGTGGTCAGGTCGGAAGCGTCCTTTACAACCTTAACGGTAATCTTTGCTTCTTGCTTAACATTCAGGTTGGGGTCCATAAAGGAAACGGTAACTTCCTTTTGGCCAACGGTGTCGGTAAGACCCTCAAGGTTAGAGAAGGTCAGTTCTGCATAGGTGTAAGTCTTATTCAGTGTTTCGTCGTTATACTTTGCAGTTGCTTTGATGCCGGAGAAGTCAATTTCTTCACCCAACACATACTCGGTTTTAATAGACGTAGGGTCAACAATGAAGGATTCCAGCTTCAACGAGCCGCCAAGTCCTTGGAACAGGCTGCAGGAAGTAGCCGAGATCATCATTGCCAGTGTCAACAATACTGCTAAAAATCTGGTAGAGTTCTTGATAGTCATTTTTAGATTCCTCCTTAAAATGAATTCTTGAAGCTTTCGCTCCTTGTTTTTTTCGTTAGGGTTTGCGCGGGGTATAAAATACTGTAACTCTCACCTCATTTCTTGGAGCTTTATTATATTAACTTTGATTTTTGATTACTGTTCCTTGATGGTTCTGCTCTTAATAACGATGGTCGTTCTTACGTTAGAACCGTCGGTGGCTACCAAAGTAACCGTAAGGCTTCTGTTGTTTCTTAAAAAGATGAAGGTGTTGGTTGCTTCATCGTAGTGCACGTAGTTTTTATCCTCAAACTCGAAAACAACCTTGGAGCCGTCTGCCGTGTGAGGAACGACCTCATAGTCAATGCGAATGGCGTTGGGGTTTTCTGCCAAGCTTGCGGGGTCCTTTGTGTAATCGCCCGGAATGAAATTGAACTGATATTCCATCATTCCCGTTTCGGGGTTTTCCTTTTCGGTGTAGGTTTTGGGTACCTCGTTCAAAACGGTAATGCTGTTGCATTTGATCTCTTGAACATATTCTACACCGTCAAACTCCTTAATGGCAAGACCAAAAAAGTTAACCACTGCAATAGATGCAATATAAACGACAAGGATAACGATAACTATTGTTTTTTTCATTATTGCTTCTCCTTGTAAAATGCTTTAATTTTGGAAAAATAGGTGATCATTTTGAATACTGCAAATACAGCGCCCACAATGGCGAGCTTTAACCATACGCCTGCATCGTTTCGCGAGGAAAGGAAGAGGGATACGGCAAATACAACCGCCGACATAATGATAGCGCCTACACCCGCACCGGTTTCGTTGGGGTTGTTTGCCTGATCGTTAAAGGTTGCGTATTGCTCGTATTGCGGATTCATAATATCGCTCTCGGCGCTGGAGAACAGGTGTGCAAGATACACACCGTAAATCATAACGCCTATCAAAATGGCATCGTTTTTGCCAAGCTCTGCCTCAATGGCGAATACGTTGATGGTAAAGACCAAACCTGCCAAAGCAATGATTGCCGGAAAGATGAGCTTGGAAAGGAGCAGTCTTGCATAGGGCGTGGGCTGCACCTTGTTGAGGTAAGCACTCGAGCCGTCGCGACTGTAAACAGATGCGATATCGATATTTGTCATCAGCATGATGAGCAAAATGATGATGATGTTGAAGCAAATGGTCATCTGCGTTCCGATAAAACGCGTATCCATAGCGGAATAGAGCTTGTTCAAGAGGTAAATCGCCATGGGCATAAGAACGATGAGCACGCCGCCCAATTTGATAAAGGAATTGGAGCGCCAACCCGAAACGAATTCCTTTTTGAGTGCGGAAAACGCCGGGAAGAGCTTGCGATTGGGTTTTGCCGTGATGCGGTCTCTCTTTTTAAACTCAAAGGGAGTGGATGCCATGCGGTAGAACAAGGGTCTGGAGCACAGGAAGCAGAGCACCAAAAGTACGCAACCGATTGCAACCAAAACAAGCAAGCTGTTCAGCGTTCCCGCGTGGAAAATCACGCTGGAAAGACCTACGGTTCTACCAACAATCAGCTCGGTAAACGCGTAAATGAGCGAGAAGTTCTTGACGTAATTGTCAAGGAAGGCTTGAATCTCCCAATACGTGTTGCCCCAGCTTTCAATAAAGTTGATGTCCTCGGGAATGAGGCCTATCAGCCACCATACCAAAAGAATGGCTCCGCCGCCGATTGCAATATACAAAAGATATTGCAAAAACTTAACGCGGTTGAGGAAAATGTCGATAAACATTGCGGGAATCGAGAGCAGTGCCGCAAGCAACACGGGAACGCTCGAAATCAGCAAAAACATGAGAATCAACCAAGGATAATACAAAAGTCCCTTGGGATCGTGCAAGCCGTACCCTCTTACAATCAAACCGTATGCAATAAACATGGGAATGGTGAACATAAAGCTCTTGCGGAACTCGTAAATGTAGTAAGCCACAAGCTTTGAGAAGAATACGAGCGAGGGGGTTGCGGGGAATGTGAGAAGAACGGTGTTGTCCTTGGAAAAATAGAGAGACTTCATCAGTCCCACCGTGTCGGTTACCAGCGAGAGGAGTAGCATAACGCCAAACACCAGTGAAATGACCGAAACGGGAATATCATGTGTGAGCGAGAACAAGCTGAGCAGCTTGATGAAGTGGAAGATCACCGCAATAATTGCCGTGATTGCCGCAAACTCAATAAAGAGCCAGGTAGCCTTGAACACCAGCTTGCGCTTAGAGCGCATATAGCTGACGTCCATTTTTTCCTTGAGCTGCATTTTCACCAGTGTAACGAGTGCTCGCCATTTTTCAAAGAAGGACTTAAGAGGTCCGTCTTTTTTCAGCTTCGCTTTCGTCATACGGTTTCTCCTTGCGGTGCAGCTTTTGTTGCCTCCTGCTTTACCGGAACAGGGGCTTGGGTGTTGCCGTCAATAATGTGCATATAAAGCTTTTCGAGCGGAATGCCCTTTGCTTTGATGTCGGCAATGCTTGCGCTGAAGAGGATGCGACCCTTGCGGATAATGGCAATGCGGTCACAAATGTTTTCTACAACGTCGATGATATGGCTGGAGAAGAACACGATGTTGCCGCGTGCCGCGTGCTCCTTCATGCACTCCTTAACCTGAAAGATAGATTCGGGGTCAAGACCTGTCAAGGGCTCGTCCAAGATCCAAATCTTGGGGTTGTGAACGAGTGCCGACATAATGGTGATCTTTTGCTTCATGCCGTGCGAATAGGTCTTCATCGGGTTGTCGATGGCAGTTTCAAGACGGAATCTCTTTACGTATTCGCCAATGCGCTCGTCGCGTTCCTTTTTGGGAACGTTGTAAAGGTCGGCAATGTAGTTGATATATTCTCTGCCGGTCAGGTTTTCGTAAAGTGCGTAGTGGTCGGGTACAAAGCCGATCTGCATTTTGGCTTCTACCGATTGCTTGTCCACGTCGTAGCCCGAAACCTCGATCTCACCCGAGGTGATGGGTTGAATACCAACGATAGATTTGATAATAGTGGATTTACCTGCACCGTTGGGGCCGAGGAAGCCAAAGATCTGGCCGCCGTCAATCTCAAGGTTTGCTTTATAAACAGCGTAAACGTCGCTGGTGGAATATCTCTTTGAGAAGTTACGAAGGATCAGCTTGCCTTCGTTTTGGGGATTCATAGGTTCCTGCATACTGCGTCCTGCAAGATGTACCTCAAGGGCAAGTCTGTCTGCCTTGATCTTGCGCTTCCTTTCTGAAATCATTTCGTTTGTGTCGATAATATCGAATGCTTGCTCGTAGAGGAACCACATAGCAAACGAAAGCACGATATAAACAACAAAGTAGAGCGATTGGTATACGGGATATACCAAAAGCTTCAAATCCCCCATGGGGATCTCGTAGGTGATCTTGCGCAGATCCTCTGCCCAGTCACCAAGCTTTTCGGCAATAAAGTTGGAGTTGATAAAGAAGAAGTCTACCGACTGTCCCTGTGCGGTGAGCCACGCGTTCATAAAGAGCACAAGTGCGTAGTAACCAAAGAAGGCAACCAGGGAGTAGATGAATTGCTTCATTTTGGGGCGCTTGAAAAGCTTCAACGTCATCAACAGCAAGGGCAAAACCATTGCCATGTAGTGGTTGGACCAGAACTGAACGGAGGATGCCTGCAGCCAGTTGACCTCATCGCCAAGGTTTGGCATGATCATTGCAAAGAATGCACCGAGCACGTTGATGAAGATGGTGAAGTAGTAGAGCTTTTCCATCTTGAAAATCAGCACCAGGGGAATGATGAACATTGCTGTGTTGCAAAGGTGCAAGGGCCATTGGTGCAGATTGGTGAATACAGAAAAATCGTAAACGTAGCAGAAGGAGATCATGGTTGCCATGCTGATGTAAAGCAGGGCAAATCTTTTTTGCTCGTATTCGCGCTTTGCAAACAGAAGATGCACGGCAAATGCAAAAACAATGGAGCCATACAAAACAATTCTGTGTGCGGTGGTGAAGTCGTTGAGAATAATGGAATCGTCGCCGTAACCAAAAATTGCTTGCGGTACCCAGTGCGGCATGGAGATGAGCAGCATGCCAACAAAGATGGTAAGCGTTGTGAGCATGTTTCTGATGCGAAGAACGGGGTGCTTTTGTCTTGTAATTTGGAAAAGAGCAAGACCGAGACCCACACCAAGCTCAAGCGCGAAGATGAGCAAACGATAATGGAAGCCGTCGGCAAGAGCACCGTCCTGCGCGCGGTTAAGAATGGGCAACGCCAGTACAGAAGCACCATAAACGGTAAACGCCGCATAGCGTACAATGGGCGCTACCAGCGGAATGTGCTTTTCGAAAAACGGATACAGAATTGCGGCAAGTTGAACGGTGTAGATCAACCAGAACAGTACTGCCGACAAAAGAACCATGCCCCCACCCTGCGGGCCGAACGGAGAATAAACGTTGAGGCCGATTGTGTTTTGAATAAGGGGCTTGCCACCAAGAAAACGGACAAAAAAGAGCGCCGAATAAATCAGCGCTACCAGCTGTACGTTGCTCAAGCGCTTTCCGAAAACACTCTTTTTTCGCATGCTAAACAAGAAGATGAAAATAAACAAACAGGAGGCCAAAGCGGCTCCGTAATACAGATATGTCAATGTATTTTCCTCCCGGGAAAGATTTTCAAAAAATCAGCCCCTATTTTGTTCAAAAAGGACTGATTTTGCCGTGTTGCTATTGGTCGGAGTGACAGGATTCGAACCTGCGGCCTCTTGGTCCCGAACCAAGCGCACTACCAAACTGTGCCACACCCCGATTGCGATTTGTTACTTTAACCGTTTTGCTTCTCCTATACAATCGGCAAAAAAGCGAACCGTTTTTTGTGAAGAGAGACTGTTGAACATGTGAATTTTACCCTCGTTGTTACTTCGACATTATATCACAACATCGCACTTTTGTCAACCTCTTTTTTAAAAATACTTTTATTATTATAGTAGCAAATTGCTCCAAAATGAGAAAAACAACACAAAAACGGGAATTGAATCCGCAAAAGACTCAATCCCCGTTCAAAAAATTACATTTTTTGGTTATTTTTCAATGATGAAGGTGGCATATGAATAAGTTTTCTCGTTGCCAAAGTGATATCCCTCAAACACAATGCAATCCTCGTAAACGTGGACGATATGCCCCTGCTGAGACTGTGCCAGCGACGGCAGGTGCACAAGGGTGGCGTATTCGTCGTTATAGGTGTTGATTACGCGGTCTGACAGCGCCTCATTCAAAACGTTATCAAAAACGTTGTGCGAATGTCCGTTGAAGAAAATGACGTTGGTGTATTGCTTAAAATATGCATCCAAGCGCTTGTAATCCTCAGTGTAGGTGCACATATCAAGTCGATCGCTGCTATCGTCAAAATCCCCTACCTTGCCTTGCATTTGCGAGTGGAAGAAGAGGAACACGGCACGGTCCTTGTATTGCTCCAAGCGGTCGCCAAGCCAATCGAGTTGATAGTCATCCATGAGTCGCGAGTCGGGTTTGTTGTAGTCGTAGTAAACCTGATGCAGAAAGATGATCACGCTGCCATCGGGAAGCTCAACAACATAATCAAGGTCATTGCCGACACTGTAAACGTAAGAAAAATCGCTGTCGTAATCCGCAAGGTTGCGTGTGTATTTGAGATACATTTCCTTGTTAAAGGGATATGGATTCCTGCTTTCGTGATTACCCGTAGTGGTGAAAATAGGCATATCGGGTGCAAATCCAAATATCTCCTTTACCGCATCAGCGTGCAGGGCATATTCAAATTCCAGATTGATATAGGTGATATCACCGTTAATGCCAATTAGAATAGCATCCTTTTCGGAAAGGATTCTTCCTGCATTGATCAACCGCTCATACGATAAGCTCTCAGGACCATAGCGTGTACCTTGGTGTGTGTCGGAAATTGCACCAAAGGTGTACAGCTTTTTGGAAGTGAGCAACCGCTCCTCGGGGATAGCAAAAGAATACGTACAGCGTGGATCAATGGAGCTAACTGCCATCAGTTGAGTTGCTCCCTCGGGAATGGCAGTGTATTGGTTGATGGAATAGTTGTTCAGACGCCCTGCATAGGCAGTAAAGGTGCCCAATGAAGTGTAGGCAGGCAGCTTGCCATCCCCGTTTGCCCAATAAAGCGTATACGCGCCGTTCATTTCGGGAATGAAAGAAAGTGTACCGCCCGCAAAGCCGGCTTTGTCAGAAAGAAACGCATAATCAACGATACCGAATCCCAAATCTTTTTGACCGCAAACGGTGCAACTATCCTGTACGTATGTGTGCTGATAGGTTGCAAGAAGCGTGCTAACACGACTTTCGCCGCAGGAGCAGAAGTAAGCAACTTCACCGTCCTGCGCGCAGGTGGGCTCACTGATGATACTTCTCAAAAAGTAATTATGCTGATGAAATTCCCCAACCTTGACAAAGTAAAAATCACGGAAATGCTGTGTTTTGGAACTCTTTGAAGGCGCGGTGATTTTAATGGTGTTCTGCCCTGCCACAAGATTGACGCGAATGCCGTACATATAGGTGCCAATCGTGTCGTTTCTTGCTTCTTCCAAGGTCTTGGCATCAAAGGCGTGCGAGGTTTCAAGAATTTGTTCGTGGTCGGTTCCCTCGTTAAAGACATACTTTGCGCCGCGCTCTGTACCATCCTTGAGGCGCATATGCAAAATCATTTCATAAACACCTTCTTCGGGGACGGTTACGTAGTAAACAATTTGCTGGTCGCTGTTTGCAGAAACATAGCAATGTAGATGACCGCCTACGGTCAAGGGAGGTTCAAAAGTGGAAAATGCTGCATTGTAATTTCCTGCCCAAAGGTGAATTCCCTCTTTTGCGGCATTGCTCTGCTCGGTGGAAAAATAGTAAACGTCCTTTTGCCCATCACCGTCGGCATCATAACGTGAGCTGCTTGCATAAAACGGAATATCCGCCTCACCGCAAACTGCACAGATGCCGTCCTTGAAGGTATGCTCGCTTGTTTTGGGAATATAAATCGTTTGGCTCTCACCGCAATCGCAAACAAGCGTTTGCTCCCCTACGGTGTTGCAGGTGGGCTGCTTAGTAATGCCAACAGATTCAAAATTATGACTGTGTTCTGTTTGATCTTTTACAAAAAAGAACTCGCGGAAGTGTTGTGTTTTGTTACTCTGAGATGCACACTCAATGGAGAAAATGTTCTCTCCCCCTTGCAAATAAACACGAATGCCGTACATATACGTGCCGATCGTTTGGTTTTGCGCTTGCTTCAAGCCTTCCTCATCAAAGGCGTGCGAGGTCTGGAATACCTGCTCAATAGCAGTACCCGCATTGAAGGTATATTTTGCACCGCGTTCGCTGCCGTCCTTGAGGCGCATATGCAAGATCATTTCATAAACACCGCTCTCCGGAACGCTGATGCGATAGACGAGCTTGTTTGTGCTGTTTGCTTCTACATACCAATGCTCAATATCGGCGGCGCTGGCTTTACTGACCGAAACAGATAAGTCCTTGTCGTAGTTTCCTGCCCAAAGCCACACACCGTCAAAGCAACGTTGTGCGGACATGGTGGCAAAATAGTAAACGTCCTTTTTGCCATCGCCATCGGCATCATAATTTGAAGCAACGGGGATAAGCGTAAGCTCGGCTTTTTGGCACCATACGCACACATTATCCACGTAATCATGCTTGCCCGTGGCGGGGATCTCGGCAATCTTGATTTCTCCCCAAGAGCAGGTGGCTCGTATC
>JAZRKS010000335.1:0-2513 GCA_045646445.1 Eubacteriales bacterium
GCGTCAGAGTGCCCTTGACTGACACCCTTGCCCCAGAATGTGTATCCCTTGCCTTCGGGCAGAATTGCTTCGGCATAAAGGCGGTTGATAGAGAACATGCCGGGGTCCCAACCGCAGGAAATGACGGCAAGATTGCCACCCTCACGTGCAGATGCATCAACATTTGAGAAATGCTCGGGAATTTTGGCGTGCGTGTCAAAGCTATCCACAACAGAGAAGAGCTTGGCAATCGAGGGTGTTTGATGGGGCAGATCGGTGGCACTGCCGCCGCACAAAATCATCACGTCAATTTTGCCAACCATATCCGCGATGTCATCCATATGATAAACAGTGGCTTTGTCGGAAAGAATTTTAACGGTTTCGGGTGCACGTCGCGTAAAAACGGCAACCAACTCCATATCGGGGTTTTGCGAAACGGCACATTCCACACCGCGGCCGAGATTTCCATATCCAACAATTCCTATGCGAATGCTCATAATAGACCTCCTTATGGGTCTGAATTTCTATCACATATTGTAGCACAAAAGAGGGAAGATGTCAAGAATTTTTTCTTGACACTTGTGCCAATTTGTGATAAAATAAAGGGGAAAGGAAGGTGTGGCCAATGGAAAAACAAACCAAGAACATTATCACGCGCAAAGAGATAGAGAAGGATCTTCTTTTTAATAACACCGCAAGCATTAAGCACACAGCAGTTTGCTTGGCGGCAGTTGTACTGGTTTGGGGCGTTATTTCTGCAATTTTTCTTTCCTTGCTTCCATCGGGTTTTCTCTGGCTGGATGTTATCATTTGGGTTTTCTTTATAGGCATTGTCGGTGCTCCGATTTGGGCTATTTCGGCAATGCTGATAAAAGCTTTGATAGAGCGCAAGCACCTGAAAAACGGAGATCTTGAAATTGTCATGCGTCCTCTCCTTTACAAAGAAGAAAAATTGGTTCACGGTAGCGATAATTTTAAAAAAGTGTTTCATTTTGAAGATTTTGAAGAAGTTTTGGCTGACTCAACGCACTATCAACTCTCCATTCCGGGCGACGTATTTTACATTGTTCATTATAGGGGAAGTAGAGACGCCAAATTTGTGTTTCCTTTAAAGCTGTACGAGTATCAGAAGTCTGAACAATAAAAGCGGACAGGGGATGTGATAATGAAAAATAAAAGCAAAGAATATTTGCGTTTTCAAGAGGAGTTGATTTCCAACGGCTTTTTGGAAGCAAAAGAAGAAAGAGGGCATTTTTGGAGAGAAGCAACCGAGAAAACCGCTTTTATCATTAACTTGACAGATGGTGAGTGTTATGTGGATGTTTTATACGGGTTTGCCGCTATCCCTTGTGTGAAAGGGGAAGAGAATTGGTTCTCATCTTTTGGGGCCGATATAGATGATTGTCACGTGCGACAAATGCTGTGTATCAGCGAAGAATACGGCGAAGAACTTGCACGGCAAGAAGTTACCGATTTTTATAATGCCTACCGATCTTTTTCAAAGGATGAAATTTTGCTTTTGAAAAAAGAACGCCAAAAGGAATTTCTCAATCATTTTGCAATCGTACTCAAACCGCTTGGCTTCAAAAAGAAAAGAACAAAATGGTTAAAAGAGTTAGAGGGGGGATACGTTCTTACCTTTGAGGCACAAAAGTCGGCGTATTCCGATCAATACTATTTCAATGTTTCAATCAATCTCCCAAACGTGATTTATCCCGCATGCCTGCATACAAGAGTGAATATGTTTGAGCGCACGCTTTATAATTGGCAGTTGCTCTCCAACGAACAAGTTGAAAATTTGGTAAACTTTACAATGGAGAATTACATCACTCCTATTTTGAAAACACCTTTGTCTGATTTGGGCAAAACAGAATTTGTTTGCAGCCGTTGCACTTGTCAAAGAAACAAATGTAAAAATTGTTGGGTTGACCACAACTTGTGGAGGCTTTGACATCCAATAGAATAAAAAACGGGCGATTCGTGAATCGCCCCTACAATTAAATTCATAAAACTTGTAGGGGCGACCGTCGGTCGCCCGTTTCTTATATAAATCAACCGTCAGCATGTCATTCTGAGCGGAGAAAACCGTTTGCGGTTTTCGTAGTCGAAGTTTTGCGAAGTGAATAACGGAGCAAAACCAAGGAGCGATAGCGACGCAGGGATATGGCTTGAAATTTGGGTGGCTTTTGTATCGATGTAACATCCCATTGGCAAGTCACCAAAATTTTAAGCCATATCCCACTGCGGCTAACGCCTTGTGCTTTTGCTTGTTCGCTTCACTCAACCCGCAAAAGTTCGACTTCGGTCGGCACTCGTGCCTCCCTTCGCTCAGAATGACATATAGTGGTTCTACTTTGTTGTTATCGTTAGCCACTGTAAAACAACTTTCTGAGCGCGCAGGGTCTTGGTGGTGCCCACGCGCTCGCGACAGCAAAAGCGAGCCTTATGCTCGCGCCGCCCGTCCGTTCGAGAACTCCAAAATCCATTTCGATATATGTTGTGCGAAAGTTTTGAGGGGGTGTGGGGGGACTTTT
>JAZRKS010000336.1:0-1606 GCA_045646445.1 Eubacteriales bacterium
GCAGGTGACGGGAATCGAACCCGCGTATTCGGCTTGGGAAGCGGACACTCTGCCATTGAGTTACACCTGCTTGGTGCTCTACAATTATAATATAAAATGCGCTCGGTGTCAAGTGTCCGAGCGCATTTTTTCTTAAAATCTTTTCGCCAAAATCAGACGGCTTCGGCTACATCTTTCTTCTTTCCAAAAAACTGCGGCAGCTGTGCCAACACGATTGCAAGGAACACAAGCGCGCATCCGCCAAACTCACGTGGCGTGAGGGTGTTGCCCGAAATGATCCAACCGCCAAGCGCGGCAAAAACGCTTTCCAAGCTCATCGTCAAAGAAGCAACGGGAGGTGCGGCATATCTTTGACCGTAGATCTGCAACGTGTAAGCCACACCCGAGGAAAGAATGCCCATATACAAAAGCTGCGGCGCGGCAACAAGCACGTTTGTCCACACAACTGTCTCAAAGCAGAGGGCAAGCAGTCCCGAAAGAACACCGCCAAACAAAAATTGCAACGCCGAGAGCAATATAGGTCCTACGGGGTCGCCGTAACGGTCAATAATGAGGATATGGAATGTAAACGTCAGGGCGCAGCCAAGCATCAAAACGTCACCGAGGTAAACGTTGTGCAAGCCCTCGGAAAGACTGAGCAAATAAATGCCGCACATGGCAATCGCAACGGCAAACCAAACGGCAATGCCACTCTTCTTGCCAAAAAACATTGACACTACAGGTACGAGCACCACGTAAAGTGCTGTAATAAAGCCGGCTCTTGCCTCGCTTGCCGAACCGTCGGGGTAAACAGAGAGGCCGTATTGTTGAAAATTCACGCTCACGGTAAGCATGATGCCGCACAAAATGCCGCCGAGGAGCATTTCGCGAATCTTCGCCTTTTCGGTGGGGAAGATGGGCTTTTTGGTTTTGGTGCGCTTTATGCCAAGCACCAAAAAGAGTGCCGCCGCACCGATAAAGCAACGAATGGCGTTAAATGCAAAGGGCGGAACAAGATCGGCGGCTTGCGCCTGTGCCACAAATGCAAGCCCCCAAATCAGAGATGCCACCGCCAAAATGAGACTGCCCTTAATGTTATCTAAAAATTTCATACAAATCAAATTTCCTTTTGCAAAACAAAATACACATCATTATAGCATATTTGGAAAGAAAAATCAATGCCTTTTCAAATATTGTAAACTTTTCTCTCGCATCTTGCAAAAGGAGGGAAAAAATGCTATAATATATGCATATGACGAGAGAGGAGGTATGCTTTTGTCACAACTTACACAAAAGGCGATTGTTGAAACCACAATTCGCTTGGTCGAACAAAAGACCGTAAAAAAGATAACCGTGCGCGATATTGTAGAAGCCTGTGGCATTACGCGCAACACCTTCTACTACTATTTCCACGATATATACGAGGTTCTCGAATACGCCCTTGCGGCAGGCTTTGAGCGTATTGGAAACGAAAACGAACGATTTGAAAATTTCCTTGGGGCAATCTTCCGTTTCTGCGTCAAATATCAAAAGGTTCTCTATAACCTATATCATTCGGTTGGGTACGAATCATTGGCAGATTACCTCAAAAAGCAGCTGAAGTCGGATCGTAGCCATGTCGTTCTGT
>JAZRKS010000337.1:0-1805 GCA_045646445.1 Eubacteriales bacterium
GCCCATGGTGATGTGCCAGCGGTTCCAATACTCCTTTGTGGAGCGCGATGCAAAGGGACGGTTGAAGTTTTCGGCAAGTCGAATGCCCATTGCCTCGGAAAGACCGATGGTAATATCGATGCCGCCTGTAAAGTCGCCGTAGATCTGTGCAGAATACAGAAGAATGAGCAAAAAAACGTAGATGCCGTCGAACTTGTCCGACTGTTCAATGAGCATTTTGATGCCGATCATGGCGGTGTCGGCAACGATGAGCTTTTTGAAGTAACCCCAAACAACGCTGAAAAGTCCTGCGCGGACGTTCTCGCCACTGAAGGCGTGCTCGCCCATGAGTTGCTCTTGCAGATCGCCAAAGCGGCTGATCGGTCCTTGCAACAGTTGCGGGAAAAAGGTGACAAAGAGCATCAATTTTGCGGGATTTTGCTCGGCTCTCACCTTTTTGCGGTAGACGTCGATGAGGTATCCCATGGATTGGAAGGTATAAAAGGAGATACCAAGCGGCAACAACAGCGACGGAACGGTCAAGGTTTTGGCATCAAATGCCGAAAGAATGCCATTGATATTCCCTACCGCAAAGGCGGTGTATTTGAGGACTGCAAGCATACCAAAGCCAAGAATGAGACCGACGGTCAGGATGCGCAGACGCTTTTTCTTCTCTTTTGCGCGGTATGCCTTGCGTTCCTCTTTGGAAAGCGTTTCGCGGTTTTCTTCTACGTAGGCATCCTCGCGGTCGGCAAAATGCTGCAGAATATGCCCTGTTAAGAAGGTTACAAACCAAGTATAGAGAATGAAGAACAGATACTCTGCTCCCGCAAAGGCATAAAAGAACAAGCTAAAAAGCAACAGAACCTTCCACTGTGAGCGACGCGGGACGAGATAATAGACTATCAGCGTCAGAGCCGCAAAGAGGATGAATGAAAATGACGTAAATTGCATTCTGTTTTATTCTTCGTCCAGGCGTTCAATCAGCGCCCAAATGGTGTTGACGTTTTGGAAGTTTTCGGGAATGAGCTCCTCAGGGGGGATCTGTACGTCGAACTCCATACCGATCTCGGTAACGAGGCGAACCATATCCAAGGAATCGAGCACGCCCTCGTCGTAAAGGTCGTCGATCGATGCAAAATCCACGTCGGGGTGGAGTCCGTTCAAAATTTGAAGTAAGGTTTCCATAATCTGTACTCCTATCTCAAAATAGTCATAATTATCTAATTTATATTATACCTTTTTTTCTATTCGTTGTCAATGTGAAATGGGAAGATTTTTGGAATTTTCATCAATTCGAGAAAAAATAGAGCCAACCCTTCCGTCTGCCTTCGGCAGCCACCTCCCCTTACACAGGGGAGGCTTTTTCTAAAAACCGCTTACAAAGTGAACAGCCGCACCCTCGGGTGCGGCTGGGCTCGCTGACAAAGTGTTTTTAAAATAAAGCATTCATCAAAATGTCTAAAGGGCATTCATTTTGAGCCTCCCCTGTGCAAGGGGAGGTGGCATTTTCGCAAGAAAATGACGGAAGGGTTGGTTCCAATTTCGGGGCGCTTGCGCCTACACTTCCACACAAGAGAGCCTTTTTGATAGACACAAAACCAGGCGCACCCGAGGGTGCGGCTGCTTTGCTTGTTAGACGAATTATTCAGCTTTTATTTCTCTGCAAACAACGCATTTATCCAATCTCTCAAAAAGCACATCAAAGCGTTTGTCTGCCCTCATAGTGTCAAACCAAGCATGCTTAAAGGCTTTTTGATAATCAAGAGGAATGATCCAATTCCACCAATCATTATACTGTAGACTGATTTCCTTGTATTCCTTAC
>JAZRKS010000338.1:0-3870 GCA_045646445.1 Eubacteriales bacterium
ACCATTTGGATGACTACGGCGGAGCACGTTACGAAATCGGTTATGCATCTGCAATTGCAACCGTGCTCTTTGCAATTCAAATTTTTGCAAACAAGGTCATCTCCAAGGCTCTCTCAAAGGTAGGTACGTAATATGGCAAAATTAAGAACAAGAAGACACAGAGTCGTATTATCCCGTTCTGCGGGCGGTGACGCCGGTATTACCGTTGTACTCACCATTCTTGGCGTATTTATGTTCCTCCCCATGGTGTACGCTATCTCTCAGGCATTCAAGCCCTTGGATGAATTGTGGATGTATCCTCCGCGATTCTTTGTAAGACAACCCACCTTTAAAAACTTTACCGACCTGTTTACCTTGATGAACGATTCTTGGGTTCCTTTCTCCCGTTACATCTTCAACACGGTATTCACCACGGTTATGGGTACCTTTGGACACTTGTTTATTGCATCTATGTGTGCATACGCACTGGCAAAGATCAAATTCCCCGGTGGCAAGCTCGTGTTCAAAACCATTCGTTCGTCCCTGATGTTCTCCTCCACCGTCGGTGGTATCACCAGCTTCATGATTATGACCGCGTTGCACTTGGTAGATAGCTACCTGGCTATCATCATTCCCGCATGGGGCGCAACTCTTGGTCTTTACCTGATGAAGCAGCACATGGACTCCACCGTTCCCGATACGGTACTGGAGAGTGCACGTCTTGACGGCGCGAGCGAGATTCGCACCTATTGGACCATTGCAATGCCCATGGTTAAGCCCGCATGGCTGACCTTGATCATCTTCTCGTTCCAAGGTCTTTGGAACCAGGGCTCGTCCATTTACATTTATTCCGAGCAGCTCAAATCCATCAACTACGCAATCGGTCAAATTATGGCCGGCGGTATCAAGCGTTCCGGTGCGGCATCTGCATCCGGCGTATTGATGATGATGGTACCGATCACGGTATTCGTTATTTCGCAGTCGAACATCATTGAAACCATGGGTTCGAGTGGTATGAAAGACTAAAGGAGGACAATATGAAAAAGTTTACATCTGTAATATTGCTGATATTGTGCCTCACAATGGTCGTATCCGCAATGACCGTTGGTGTCGGAGCTTCCTCCGCATACCAAACCTACACCTACTCTATCAACGGCTTTGCTTTGTATTCTCCCGATGCTTACTCGGCAGAGCAAGCATTGGTCTACTCGGATATGGGCCTGCCGATGGATTTCAAGAATCCGAAGGATATGATTACCGATAAGGAAGGCAACATTTACATTGCCGACACCGATAACAACCAGATCGCAATTCTCAACCGTTATTTCGAGTTCCAAGGCTACATCACCACCTTCTTTAACGGTGCAGGTAACAACGATAAGCTGGTAGCTCCCCAAGGCGTATTCGTTACCGACGATTCTATTTGGGTATGCGACACCGGTAACAACCGTTTGGTAGAATTCGATAAGAAGACACACGATTTTAAGCAGATCATCGACCCGCCCGAAAGCCAACTGCTTGCCGACAACGCGGCATACAAGCCGGTTGCAATGGCAATTGACCCCTACGGCAGAATCTACGTTGTTTCTTCCTCTACCAACCAAGGTATTATCGTTATGAACTCCGAGGGTGCATTCGTTGGTTTCATTGGTGCACAGGCGGTTACTATTTCCGCTTGGGAAATCCTTTGGAGATCCTTCCAAACCGATGCACAAAGAAAAGCATCTGCAGCAAAAACTTCCGTTATTTATAATAATATCGCAATCAGCTCCGACGGTTTCATTTACGTTACCACCTCCGGTATCGAAGAAAGCTCTGTTGCAAACGCAATCACCGGCAAGGACCGCACCGGTAAGTACGCTCCCGTTAAGATGCTCAACCCCTCGGGTGATGAGATCATGAGACGTAACGGTTTCTGGCCTCCGGCAGGTGAAATCAACTTTAAAACCAGTGGCGGCGTTTCTACCCTTGTAGACGTTGCAACCGGTCCCGAAAAGACTTGGTCGATTGTTGATACCAAGCGCGAAAAGATCTACACCTACGACTTTAACGGCAACCTGTTGTTTGCTTTTGGTGACACGGGTACCATGCTTGGCAGTATCTCCAACGTTTGTGCTATCGCTTATCAAGGAACCAAGATGCTCATTCTTGACTCCGGTTCCAAGAGCTTGATCATTTATAACCGCACCGAGTACGGTGATATGCTGGTTCAAGCAATCGCTGCAGAAAACTCCCTCGACTATGATTACGCAATTCAATGTTGGGAGAAGGTTCTGCAAAGAAACTCCAACTTCGACGCCGCATACGTAGGTATCGGTAATGCGCTTTACCGCAGTGCCGACTACAAGGAGGCTCTCGAATACTATGAAAAGGCATACGACACCACCAACTGGTCCGAATCCTACAAAATGGTTCGTAAGGACTGGATGTCCGTTTGGATGTTGCCCGTAGTTGCTCTCATTATTGTTTTGATCGTTCTGATCACCAAGTTCCTTGGTTGGGCAGCAAAGGTCAACAAGCGTGTTGCAACCGACGGACATGACAGAAAGAAATTCTGGCAAGAGCTCGTCTACGGCTTCTACGTTATCTTCCATCCGTTTGATGGCTTCTACGATTTGAAGCACGAAAAACGCGGCTCCGTTCGCGCATCCTTGGTGTTCATTGCACTCACCATTCTTTCGTTCTTCTATCAAGGCATTGGTCAGGGTTACGTAGTAAACCCCACCGGCTCAACCTCCACTCTGTGGTCGCAGGCCATCTCGGTTTTGGTTCCTTTGTTCCTGTTTGTTCTTGCAAACTGGTGCTTGACCACTCTGTTCGAGGGTGAAGGAAGCTTTAAGGATATCTTTGTTGCTTCCTCTTACTCGCTCCTGCCGCTTATCCTCTTTATTGTACCCGCAACCTTGGCTTCCAACTGGGTAAGCTTGAGCGAGGTACAGCTCGTTGATTTGTTGGTAGGCATCGCCTTTGTTTGGACGATCATGCTTCTGTTCTTCGGAACAATGATCACGCACGATTATCCGCTCTTCAAAAACCTTATCATTATTCTTTCCACAATTGTTGCCATGGCATTTATTGTGTTCCTGGTACTCCTGTTCGGTATGCTGTTGTCTAAGCTGATCAGCTTGGCAACCAACATCGTAACGGAGATTCAGTACCGAGCGTAACGATGGATAGGAGGTAGAAAAATATGAATATTACAAAACGCATACTTTCAACGCTTTTAGCCATCGTTATGGTGCTGAGCACCTTTACCGCGCTTTTCACGGTTCAGGTATCTGCTGCAACAACAAGCAACAAGAATGAGGCAGAGGGCACCACGGCACTGAAGGATTACGTAACCAAGGTTTACAACAATCCCTTGGAAAAGCTCTACACCATGGAGCTGATGCGTACCGTTGAAAACTATCAGCTGTGGGTAGACAAACGCAGCGGCGAGGTTGCTTGGGTCGAAACCGACGCACAAGGCAACCCCACCGAAAACATTCTGTTCACCAACCCCTATGACGTAGCAGCGTCTAAGGGCTCCAAAACCACCAAGCAAGAGCTGCTTTCTCAAATTATCGTTGCATTCACCGATACAACCGGTACCTCCAAGCAGCTTTACAGCTACACCGATGCAGCACTGAACGACCAGATCACCGTTAACCTGATCAAGGGCGGTGTTCGCGTTGAGTACATCATTGGTCGTGAGGACGGCAGAAAGCTGATCCCCAAGCTGATTTTTGACGAAAGCTTCCAGAATAACATTCTGGTCAATATCAAGGGCGCTATCGACAGAGGTGACTTGGTAGAAGATAAAGCTTACGAATGGTTTATCAACGCATGGCAGGAATTTAACCCCAACACGATGTCTCCCGGTATGAGAATGGAGATGATCAAGAGATATCC
>JAZRKS010000339.1:0-2869 GCA_045646445.1 Eubacteriales bacterium
CCAAGGAATACAAGGATGCCGACTGGGATACCTACCGTAACCACTCCATCGGCTTTGTATTCCAAAGCTACAACCTCATCCCCCACCAAACCGTGCTTGCCAACGTTGAATTGGCACTCACACTTTCGGGTATTTCTCCCGCAGAACGTCGCACACGCGCCATTCGCGCTTTGCGTGACGTAGGACTTGCGAGCCAAATTAACAAAAAGCCCTCGCAGCTCTCGGGCGGTCAAATGCAACGTGTTGCCATTGCGCGTGCACTTGTAAACAACCCCGATATCATTCTTGCCGACGAGCCCACGGGAGCACTTGATACGCACACCAGTGTGCAGATCATGGAAATTTTGAAAAAGATCTCCCGTCGCAAGCTCATCATTATGGTAACCCACAACCCCGATTTGGCAAAGGAATACTCCTCTCGCATCATCTCTATGGTTGACGGTCGCATCACCAATGATACCAACCCCTGCTATAGCCACAGCGGCTTTGACGGCTTTGGTGAAGCTCCCAGAAAAGAAAAGAAAAAGAAAAAGTTCGGTTCCCTCTTCTCTATTGACGAGGATGACGTTGCAAAATACAAGCTTGGCGGTGCGGGCGTAGCGCTTTCCACTCGCAAAGGAAAGCGCAAAAAGTCGATGTCCTTCTGGACAGCCCTCTCCCTCTCGCTCAACAACCTTTTGACCAAAAAGGCGCGCACCTTTATGGTTTCCTTTGCAGGCTCCATCGGTATTATCGGCATTGCGCTCATCCTCTCGGTTTCCACCGGTGTTAACAACTATATCAACGCCGTACAAAGAGATACCTTGGCAAGCTATCCCATTCAGCTGTTGGCAGAGTCGACCGATATCTCCTCCCTCATTAACACAATGATGAAGACGAGCGAGGAAAAGGAAAACAACCGCCCCTTGGATAAGGTATATGAGAGCACCATTGTGGTGGATTTGATGAACTCTCTCAACACCGCCGACACCAACAAAAATGACCTGAAGGCATTTAAGAAGCACCTTGAATCGACCGAAGCATTTAAGGAATACCTCACGGCAATTCAATACCAGTATAACTTCAACTGGAGCATTTTGACCAAGGATGCTGACGGAAATGTAATTAAATCCGATGCTATGGAGCTCATCAACGCCATTTACGGCGGTGGTATGAATGACAGTGCCGCAGGCTCGATGATGGGTATGAGCGGCATGGGCTCCTCGATAATGGGTAGCTTTAACGTATGGCAGGAAATGCTGCCCGGCGTTGAAGAAGACGACACCATCAACTCGCTGATTGAAGACGAATACGAGCTCATTTACGGTGAATGGCCCACCGAATACAACGAGGTCGTTTTGGTAGTCAACAAGCAAAACGAAATTAGCGACCTGGCACTCTATGCGCTCGGTCTGCGCACCGAAAAAGAAATTATGGAAGCACTGATGGCTGCCTCCAAGGGTGAGACCTTGGATACCACGCAGGCAAAATCCTGGAGCTATGAAGAGCTTTGCGATATGTCCTTCCGTCTCTTCTTGCAGTCCGAATGCTATCAAAAGCAGTTTGACGACACCTATACCAACATCAGCAACACCGACTCCGGTCTTGCATTCCTTTACAACAACGCAAATCTCGGTACCGACCTCAAAATTTCGGGTATCATTCGCCCCGGCGAAAACACCTCCTCCGCAATTTTGAGCGGTACAATCGCTTACACCTCCGAGCTTACCAAGTATGCAATTGAAAAAACTGCAACCTCGGAGCTTTTGCAAGCACAAATCAATTCTCCCGACGTCGACGTGCTCACCGGCAAGCCATTTAAAACCGAGAGCACCATTAACCTCACCCCTGCCGAAAAGAGAGCCGCCGTTGAGGCAGCTATGGCACAAATGGACGTTGCCACCAAGCTGGCTATGTTCACAAAGCTGATCGCTACCCCCACCGAGGAGATGATTGAAGCAGAATTTGAAAAGCGCCTCACCGAGGCAGGCGGTCTGCGTCCCTTTGCTATCTTTGCTCTGGTACAAATGCAAGGCATGACCCCCGAGCAAGCACAGGAAACGATTGCCAAGGTTGACGACGATATGCTGCGCTACACCTTCTATCAGTCCTTTAAGGAAGTTTACGTGAAGGAATATGCCGCAGGCGTGCAACAAATGCTGCAAGGCAAAACGCCCGAAGAGCTGCTGATTATGATGGATCAAACCATGAAAACCTTGACCGACAAGGAATACGTTGCCCTTTACGATGAGTATCTTGACAACTACTCCGACTCCACCTTTGAAAAGAACCTTACCCTGCTTGGCAATGTGAGCATCGATTCGCCCAGCGCAATCAACCTTTACTGCGACACCTTTGAGGATAAGGACCTCATCGCTGAGCTCATTGCCGAGTATAACAAAACAGTAGATGAAGATAAGCAAATCAATTACACCGACTACGTTGCTCTTTTGATGTCCTCGGTAACCACAATCGTTGATGCCATTACCTACGTTCTGATCGCATTCGTTGCAATCTCCTTGGTAGTATCTTCTATTATGATTGGTATCATCACCTATATCTCCGTTTTGGAAAGAACCAAGGAGATCGGTATTCTGCGTGCAATCGGCGCATCGAAGAAGGATATTCGCCGCGTATTCAATGCCGAAACGCTCATCGTCGGCTTTGTTGCGGGTGCACTGGGTATCGGTATTACGCTCGGTCTCAACGTGGTAATCAACATTATCCTGTTTAACCTGACCGGTCTTGTAAACCTCAAGGCAGTTCTGCCTACCGCCGCTGCATTCCTCCTGGTAGGAATCAGTATGGCACTCACCCTTATCGCAGGTATCTTCCCCTCCGGCTTTGCTGCAAAACGCAATCCCGTTGAGGCTCTCAGAACTGAATAAGA
>JAZRKS010000340.1:0-1939 GCA_045646445.1 Eubacteriales bacterium
AAAACTCGCGTTTTCTTCGGACGTGAGGCTCTTTTTTAGTAAGAGGCAGCCTCTGGTATTACCCCCTCTCTTTTTGGGCGCTAGACGCCAACTTTCCGCGTTTTGCCGCTTTGGCGTGCCGCGATATGTATCGTGGACACGTTATCAAAACCGCTCGGAAGCTCTGCTTGCAGACACGGATACAACGCCGGCAAACGTCGTTGTACCGCCTCCGGCCCGTTATCGGGTCAAGAAAGAATGCCCAAAGCCGCCTTTCTCTCTTAGAAAGCTTAGGCATTGTCTCACCTCCTTCCATTGTGTAATATTCTGCCTGCTGGGGCTATCTGATCTCCCATGCCCAATTGGTCTTGCTTTAGGGCAATAAAAAAAGCGACAAACCAAAATCGGTTTGCCGCTTCAAATCGGGAGGATTATTCTATTTTAAATGAGTCTGGGATAACCAGCCTTTCCAAACTCAGACAACAAAAAAGGGCCCTTTTTCGAGGGCCCTTCAGCATTTCAATATGAGTTTGGGGGATCAGCCAGTTTTGCACGGTATAATTGTAGCACATTTTCTTTTGCGTGTCATTAGCAACAACCTGCCAATTCATTTACGGGTTTATGCCAAAATATTTACAGGGCCCCAAGCTGGATTGCGATAATTTTTCAAAATAGAATTATAACACAGCCTTTGTGCCAAGTCATTGTCATTTTAGTGACAATTTTGTGCCACAATGGTGCCACATATTCTTAGGCATATCTTGACCTTAAAAAAGTCCAATATAAACAAGTACACCCCTATTACACACTCACGATTCAGCCGTCTCTTCTATGAATCTATCCAACAGGAAGTAATTACGATCCAGCACTATCAACCGCCGCCACACAAAATTATATCACCTCTTTTCGAATTTTCTGAACCAAAGAAAAACTACACTTACCTCCGTAATATTGTAAGCATTATGTCCCGCATTATAGCACTGAAAGCATGGTGGCCCACCGTTAAAACATTGCGAAACCAGAAGTATAGGGGCATTTCAAAAAATGCAAATTCCGAATATTTTATAAGAAAATTCGAATGGCTATATTTCCAATTATTCGTCTACGTTTTAGCTCTGGCGACCGAAAATGGCATACTTCATTTCTCGAAAACTCCTTGTCCCGCAACAGTTTTCTCGATTTGAAATCGTGCGGTTTACCTCCACGTAAAAAAGACACCATTTTGGTACGGTTTTCATCTTCTCTAAAAGTGCGTTTTCCAAACTTTTTAAGCAAAAATGGGTATGGAGACACCTGCGATAAAATGCATCGTTTGTCGGTTCAAAAGCTTCTTGCTTTCCTCAATGACCTTCTTGCAGTAATACTCGCCAAGCATACCAATATGCGCCTGATTTAGGGGTACGCACAGAATCGTCGACAACCAACGGTAGGCATCATCCTTGGTCATATAGCCTCGCTTATAGAGTTGATCGAAGTGCCAGTGGGCTTCTGTTCGTAGTCTGCGAAGTTCTCCGTTGGCCATCGTCCCCATAGGTAGTTTTGTGCCGGGCTGTACCCGCACGTATGAATCGCATACAGGATAGTTTTTGCAGACATAGAGCATCGTATCGCGGCTGTTGTTCTTATAAATCCCTTCCGCACTCTTCAGAATAGAATGACTGCCGCAGTAAGGACAACGTGGTGCACAGCTTTGCTTTCGTTTATTCTTCTTCACTTTTTGCTCCTCCAGAAATAAAGAATCCGGAAGGCTGCAACAAACCACAACCCGCAAGGAGAACGTCTTCTCAATGGGAGTTTGCAGCCGTGCAGCCTTCCGGCAATTTACAAATCCAAATCCACGCCATTAAGGACCGCTATCACAACGCTAAGTCCGTAACGATTCCGCTACCCACCCGGGTGCGTCAAACGATAGGTGCACTTCTATCGGATCGAAAGCCTGGGCGCAACATTTGTTTCTGTG
>JAZRKS010000341.1:0-2856 GCA_045646445.1 Eubacteriales bacterium
GGGTCTCAAGATGATCCAGAAGGTCGACCTTGATGACAACAGAAATCTCTTTACCGTCTCCGCTATCCTGATCCCCGGTATCGGCGGCCTCAGCCTTTCCTTCGGTAAGGTTACCATCACCACCATCGCTTGCGCTCTCATCCTCGGTATTCTTGCAAACACAATGCTTTCCAGAAAAAGCAAAAAGGATGCTGAATAATTAACAAAACATTTGAGCCGAACACACAAGTGTTCGGCTCATTTTTTATCTGAAATTAAGGAAATTTCTGTTTTTCTTGACACAAACCAAAGATTGTGTTATAATGGACTTATCAACAAAAAGGAGAAACAACCATGGAAAGAAAAAATTTGTTTAGCATCAATTTGGACAATGAATCCGTAATTGATACCGAAGCGTTTGTGTTGCGCCGCGAAAATTCCGCTCTTTCGGCAAAGCGAGAGCAATTGAGTGAGGAGCTGACCAAAACCCTGCACAAAACTGTGAAAAAGTCGCTTTTGCGCCTGCTGCCCACCTTGCTCGGTTGCGGCCTTGGCGTTCTTCTCGGCTCTGTTGCATTTGAAACATTTGAAAGCAACGAAGTATTCCCCGCCATCCTTGGCATTATTGCAGGCTTTTTGTTTGTGGGTGGCATTGTTTATGGCGTTATCAACGGCAAAAAGCAAAAGGCAAACGAGGACAAGCCCGACGAAGGCATGGAAGAATTGGACAAGAAATACGAAGCATTCAATGCCGAGGTCAAGCGCGAGTTGGGCATTCCCGAGGATGCTCCTCAAGTGGACATTTTGACCTATATGTACTCCCCCGATGATAAGACAAAGAAAACTGTTTTCAGCGGAGACACCACAAACGTATTCATCGAGAACGGCAAGCTTTGCTTTTGGTATGGCGAGGCGGTTGTCGGCTTTGCGATGGACGAAATTGAAGCATTGGTAAAGGTCAATGAACCCATCACCTTTGACTCTTGGATGCCCGATGACCCCCACGACAGTCTCAAATACGCGCAATACGACATTGAAAAGAAAGAGGTCGACTACGACGAGCAGTACACCATGACGGGCTACTACTCCCTGCGCCTGACGCACGAGGGCGAGCCCTTTGAACTCATCTTCCCCCTCTTTGATGCAGAAACATTGCTTGGATTGATTGGCAGAGAAATCATTGAGGAATAATCAAAAAAATAACGCCTCACCGAAAGCGTGATGATCTTAGCGGAGAAATCACGAGTTGATTTGCGACTATGTTGCGAATTTGATCCGCGGTAAACAAATAATGAACGCCGACAGATTTTTAAGATCTGTCGGCGTTCGTTTTACTCTGTTTGATAAATTGGAATTTGTTTATCGTATATTTTTTGTGTGCGACTCTATCTCCTTGATGACCTCAATAAAATCCGCATCGTTCTTTCCCGTTGGATCGGGCAAGCCCCAATCATCATCGAAAGCTCTGCCGATGTAGGGACATCCAACGTCACAGCCCATTGAGATTGCAATGTCGGGTTGCGGCATCTTGTCGATGGTTTTGCTGAACTGTGTCAGCTCCATATCGATGCCGTAAAGCTTCTTCATCAGCCGTACCGCATCTTGATTGATCTGTGGTTTCGTTTCCGTACCTGCCGAGTAAAAGTCAAACTCATCACCACGCAAGTGCTTTCCGAGAGCTTCGGCAATCTGACTTCTGCAAGAGTTATGAACACAGATAAACGCTATTTTCTTTTTCATCTGAACGGACACCTCGAACCAATGCACTGATTATTCTGCTTTGAGTGCACGCACTTGATATCTCCAAGTTCCATTTCTACGCCGAGATGAGTTTTTGCAAACTCCACGGCTTTGATGATGGATATGTAAGAATCACGCTTACAGCAACGGGGGCCGCCAACCTCACCTATTGCGCCAAGCGCAGAGGAGGTCATCTTGTTCGATAAGCCCCATGCTTCGTTTGCGAGAGGTGTTGAGCCTGTCACAATGGACACGAACATTCCGGCACTCACGCCTGCACCGCAAGCTCCCCAAAATCCGCAAGCACCGCCGGGAACCTTCTTTCCTCTTGCCTGCATTTCCGAAAGCGCTTTCACAAGGTCAATATCACCGCCTGCGTTTTTATATGCAGTAAGTAACGCCGAACCTACCATCACGTGATGCTCGGGGCCGTGCATATGGCAGAACGGAAGTGCCATCAGTTTCTTAATGATCTCTATAGGATTCTTCGAGCTTTCGGCAAGACATACTCCTATAATGTTATCCATTCCTTGTGTGTGGCACTCGTTGCACACATAGTGGCCTTTTACACAAGCGGTTTTGCTATTTTCTTTTTCATGGCAGATGGCGCATTCCATCAGCTCATCATTTTCTAAATATTTCAGCGGAGAACCGCAGATAATGCATTCGTCTTTCATAATGACCTCGTCAAATTCTTATTTATCGTTCTGTTTTATCGCTAGTTTCGCCTTTGTATTACAAAGGCACAGGGCTAAGCCCATGCCCCTAAAGATGCACGAGCGCATCCATAGGCTCCCTCCGGGAGGGAGCTGTCACCAAAGGTGACTGAGGGAGAGTGCGTTACAATAAAGGTAATTTAAGCCCAAAGTCACGCAGGCTCCTTCCGTCACGGCTACGCCGTGCCACCTCCCTCTCGGAGGGAGGCTTTTCGTTAGTTCCATTATAACACAAATCGGCAGAGGAAACAAGTTCTCTGCCGAAGTTTTGTGCCTACTAATCCTCCGCTAAGAATGCAGAGAGAAATCTCCGCTTTTTTAATTTTCAATTGATTTGACAATCCTTCTGACGTATGGTATAATTGATCAACGACAAATCAAAGGAGAACGCCATGAAAAATATCGATATCCCCGCGGGGGT
>JAZRKS010000342.1:0-4818 GCA_045646445.1 Eubacteriales bacterium
CGTGTGCCTGGAGCACCGCGCCAAACTGCGCGCCGGCGGTTTTGGAGATGATGCGAACATCCGACACCGATGCAATAGCGGCAAGTGCCTCACCGCGGAAGCCAAGCGTCAGGATGCCGTCAAGGTCTTCTGCCACCTTGATCTTGCTCGTGGCATGGCGGCGAATGGCTACGGGAAGATCCTCGGGCGTCATGCCGCAGCCGTTGTCGGTGACGCGCATAAAGGTCACACCACCGTTTTGAATTTCAACAGTGATGCGATCCGCTCCTGCGTCAATGGCGTTCTCCATCAATTCCTTGATGACAGGTGCCGGACGGTCAACAACCTCGCCCGCTGCTATTAAGTTGGCTACCGCAAAGGGCAGAACATTGATCTTTCCCATAGGGATCTCCTTTCTGAAAATCAACAATTTAATCGGGGGCTCATTTTTAGCCCTCCTCCGGGAGGAGGGGGGACCGCGATAGCGGTGGGAGGAGCCCACGTGCATTGAGGATTTTTAGTAGCGCAGGCTCCTTCCGTCTCGCTACGCTCGCCACCTCCCTCTCGGAGGGAGGCCTATATTAGTTCCACCTCTCGAAATAATTGATGATTTTTCTAAAAATATGTTGTTACGTTTACTTTTCGGCAATAAAACTCCAACGGCCAGCTATGTCCGCGGGCATCATACTTGCAAGGATAGCCGCATCTCTTTTTAAGTTTTTGTCACCAAAGTGGAAGAAGAAGAACTCTCCTTTTTCATCGTTGAAGCCCAATTGAAATTCTAATTCTCTTTTGCAGTAGGGGAAAATGGGCTTAATTTGTGCATCGATTGCCCAAACCACGTCCATCCCGTGCGTTTTGATATTGGAAATGATCCATTCTTCCTTTTCAGAAAACCATTCCCAAAAAGCTTTTGCAGCAGCTTCATTCATTTCTTTTTTTACAAACAGTCCAAACATAGTCCAATCTCCTGTATTATTGCTTTTTACGTGTCTTTTACTGCAACCTCTTCTTCAAATCAAACAAGAACGACATGCACTCCAAGGGAGAGATGGTGTTCAGGTCAACGGCTTTGAGCTCGTTGATGACCTGCTCGTTGGCAACGTCCTCAAAGGAGATGAGGGTATCATCCTTGGCGGTGGGCTTCTTTTTGCCCTTGGCGCCTGTGTCGGCATCGGTTACGGCGCGAGAGGTCTCCTCAACGGCGGCAAGCACCTCGCGTGCGCGCTTGATGACCTCGTTCGGCAGTCCTGCAAGCTTTGCTACCTCAATGCCGTAGCTATCGTCGGTGGAGCCGCGCACGATCTTGCGCAAGAACGTGATGCCGTCTCCCCTCTTTTTGGCGGCGATGTTGTAGTTGACAATGCCGTCGAACTCTTCTTCCATAACGGTGAGCTCGTGATAGTGGGTTGCAAAGAGCGTCTTTGCGCCAATCTTGCGGCTGTTGGTGTATTCGACAATGGCGCGCGCGATGCTCATACCGTCAAAGGTAGAGGTGCCGCGGCCGACTTCGTCGTAAATAATCAAGCTCTTTTTGGTGGCGTTCTTGAGAATATAAGAAACCTCGTTCATCTCGAGCATAAAGGTGGATTGTCCCGATGCCAAATCGTCGGATGCTCCTACACGGGTGAACACCTTGTCCACAACTCCTATGCTTGCTTCGTTTGCGGGAACAAAAGAGCCGATTTGCGCCATGACCGTAATGAGGGCGACTTGGCGCATATAAGTGGATTTACCTGCCATATTGGGGCCAGTGATGAGCATCAAGCGGTTTTTATCGGTATCGAGGTGGGCATCGTTGGGTACAAAATAGGTGTCCTTAACGAATTGCTCAACAACGGGATGGCGACCGTCCTTGATGATGATTTCGTCGCTTTGTGTAATTTCGGGGCGCACGTACTTATTTTTGCTTGCCACAACCGCCAAGGAGCGGTAAACGTCAAGCTCGGCAAGCAGTGCCGCCGTTTTTTGAATACGTACGCTTTGTTCTGCAACAAAGGTGCGAACCTGTTGGAAGAGGTCATATTCCAGAGCCACGGAGCGGTCCTTGGCACCGAGAATGGTAGATTCCTTTTCTTTGAGCTCGGGAGTGATGTAACGCTCACCGTTTGTAAGCGTTTGCTTGCGAATATAGTGTTCGGGCACTTGATCCATAAAGGATTTGGAAACCTCAATGTAGTAGCCGAACACGCGGTTGTACCCAATGCGAAGTGTACGGATACCTGTCTTCTCTCGCTCTTCTTCGGCAATCTTTTCAAGCCAAGAGTCACCGTCGTTCATAATTTCGCGCAAGGAGTCAAGCTCCGCGCTATACCCGTCGGCAATCATTTTACCTTCACGAACCGTGAAGGGGGGATTTTCAACAATAGCGGCACCGATTTGTGCGCAAACATCGTCGAGCGTATCAAGCTCCGCATAAATGCGAGAAAGCCCCTCGCTCTTGGCACTTGCCAAAAGGCGTTTGATTTCGGGGAGCACCGTTGCCGTGTTGCATACCGCGCGCAAATCCTTTGCGTTTGCGTTACCGTAAACGATGCGTGTAGTCAGGCGCTCCAAATCGAGCACGTGGGAAAGCTCTTCGCCAAGCTCCTCGCGCAGCATAAAGCTTTGGCAAAGCTCCTCAACGGCGCTTTGTCGGCGCTCGATGGCGGCAACTCCAAGGAGGGGCTTTTCTACCCATTTTTTGAGCATGCGTGCGCCTGCGGCGGTTTCGGTTTTATCAAGCACCCACAAAAGCGAACCTTTCTTTTCCTTGTTGCGCAAGGATTCGGTAAGCTCGAGGTTGCGGCGCGAGTTGATGTCCATTTCGAGATACTGACCGTCACTGTAAACGTTGAGCTCGCGAATATAGGAGATATCGCCCTTTTCGGCTTCTTCAATGTAAGAAAGCAGTGCACCGACGGCAGATACCATTGTGCGATCCTCAAGGTATTCGTCCTTGACCTGCTCACCAAATTGAGCGAGCACGCGCTCACGCGCAGATGCATACTCAAAGCGCGCATATTGGTTGTCGGTGAGGGCAAGACCTACGCGACCCGTAAGGAATTCCCCTACCTCGCCCATATTGGCGCGGCCGATGTTGACAACTGCCTCACGGGGAGAGTATGTGCCGATTTCGGCGCGCAGGCGCGCATCGGCATTCTCGCCCGAAAAGCTTGTGGCATAAACCTCGCCCGTAGAAACATCGGCAAAGCAAAGGCCATAGGAAAATTCGTTCATACAGATGGCACAGAGATAGTTGTTGCTCTGCTCGGAAAGCAAGCTCGACTCCAAGAGCGTGCCGGGAGTGATCATGCGAATGACGTCACGGCGCACAAGTCCCTTTGCCTGCGCGGGATCTTCGACCTGCTCGCAGATAGCAACCTTGTAATTTTTTTCAATCAGCTTGCCAACGTAGCCCTCGTAGGAGTGGAACGGAACGCCGCACATGGGTGCGCGCTCCGCCTCACCGCAGTCTCTGCCCGTGAGTGTCAGTTCGAGCTCGCGAGAGGCAATGATGGCATCGTCAAAGAACATCTCGTAAAAATCTCCGAGACGGTAAAAAACGATATAATCCTTATACTGATTTTTAATTTCCCAATATTGCTCCATCATTGGAGTCATGGCAGTATCTCCTTATCGATTAATTTCGTAGATGCTAAAGTCTTATTCGCGGATAGGAATCAAATCACCATCCACAAATCCCATTGCAATATATTTGCTATCCGTCAATGCGTTTTTCACGCCTGAAGCCAAATAGTTTTCAAGAATTGCTTGAAAATCCTCAAGTGCCGTTTCCCAATCCTCGGAGGTAAAGTGAAACAAATCTTCCTCGGAAGAAAAAATATCATTGCAAGCCCAATCGGAATCATCTGCATCATAGGAAGGGCATCCTACAATTTGTACATCGAATTCGGTTTCATCTTCCTCGTACAGATTGAAATTGAAAGCAATTACTTCTGCAGGAATGGGTTTTTCGAGTTGTTTTTCAAGCCAAGTTTGAAATTCCATAATAATACCTCTTTTGTTCGTGGCAACAATCTTCAGCCTCCCCTGTGCAAGGGGAGGTGGCATTTTCGCGAGAAAATGACGGAAGGGTTGTGATTATCTTCTTAAATAGTTAGAACCAACCCTTCAGTCAGTCTATCGACTGACAGCTCCCCTTGCACAGGGGAGCCTTTTGGAAGTGCGCCCGCTTGGTTGTAAAGATTGCTATATTTTCAAGCCATATTCTGTGTAACTTTTCACGTGCCAAAGGCACATATCACGCGGCATAGCCGCATATCACCGATTGCGTGCAATCGATATCACTCGCCAACGGCGAATATCACTGCAATCCGCGCCTCGCGAATTGCTTAGTGGCAACCCGAGCAGGTGCTGCAGTTGTGGGTGCAGCCCGAGGGCTCCTCGCCCGTGATTTGCGTCATAATGGTTTGGTTAACGCTGTTCATCAATTCGTTAACAACGGCCTGCGCGCGGTTCAGCTCTACAAATGCCTCGTTGTTAACGATGAGATCGTAAAGCTCGTCAATGCGGCGTTGGATGCTTTGGATCAGATCCATATCGCGATCTTCAAGGGTTACGGCTTTTTGCATTGCCTTTTGCTGAACATCATATTCAACAAGATAGGTTTGCAGTTCTTTGTTTTCTTCGTAAGCCGTCTTGGCATTCTCAAGTGCGACCAAGCGCTCGTCCTCTTTCAGCTTTTGACCAAGTGCGGCTGCAAGTTCAAAAATTTCCATGTGTATATCCTCTTTTCTTTTGTTTACTGTATTCAATTGATTTAGGGTTCAGCCACCCTTGCCTCGCCCTTTGGGAGAGGTGTCATTTGCCGCTATCGGCAAATAAGTCGGATCGTAG
>JAZRKS010000343.1:0-6743 GCA_045646445.1 Eubacteriales bacterium
CTTCGCAGACATTGCGGAGGAATTCATCCGCAAGCTGGTTTGTGACATGGAGCTGAACCTGACCGTTGCCGTAAAGCCCGGTGCAAACGACGACACGCTGATCACCGTAGACGGTGAGGGCGCAGGCATGCTGATCGGTCACCACGGTGAGACCTTGGATTCGATCCAATATCTTGCAAATCTTGCCGCAAACAAGAAGATCAAGGGCGAGAAGCACGAGTACGTTAAGGTTACCCTCGATATCGAGGGTTACCGTGCAAAGCGCGAGGAAACTCTGAGAGCCCTTGCTCGCCGTATGGCAGCAAAGGTTGTTAAGTACAAAAAGAGCGTTATGCTTGAACCCATGAACCCCTATGAGAGAAGAATCATTCACTCCGAGGTTCAACACGTAGCAGGCGTTTCCACCAACTCTATCGGTTCCGAGAACAACCGCCGCGTTGTTATGTTCCTTGACGATAGCAAGGCAACCGCTGACGAAGAATAATCCAACACAAATCTGCGCCCAGCGCATGATGGGGAGAGGGAACCCGATAATGCCAGGTTCGCTCTCCCTTTTGTTTTAACTTCATATAATTGTCCATCTTGACGATAAGCAATTTCAAAACATCTGGGATACAGTTGAAGGCGAATGAAACCCAAAGGCTCCCCTGTGCAAGGGGAGCTGTCAGTCGACAGACTGACTGAAGGGTTGGTTCTAATCGATTCAATGGAGAGGATAGAGTCAACCCTTCCGTCATTTTCTCGCGAAAATGCCACCTCCCCTTGCACAGGGGAGGCTGAAAGGCAATCGCTCTACTTGCTCTGTTGACAATGAGTAAGCAATTGCTTTTATAAAAGTTTTAACTGTGAAGAGGTAAAGTATGTTTATTGGTGATACCATAGCCGCCGTCAGTACGGCAAGAGGCAAGGGCGGTGTAGCCCTGTTGCGCATTTCCGGCCCCGATGCCGTTTCGATTTGCGAAAAAGTGTTCTTGCCCAAGAGCGGAAAGAAGTTATCCGAATATGCACCCCGTACGGCTGTTTTCGGCTCGATCTGCGCCCCCGATGATAGGGGAGAATGGAACGGGATCGACAGCGGCATAGCAACCGTTTTTCGCGCTCCTGCATCCTTTACGGGTGAGGATACCGTGGAGATCTGTTGCCACGGTGGCGTTCTCTTGACGCAAACGGTTTTGACCGCTTGTCTTGCCGCAGGCGCACGCGCCGCAGAGGCGGGCGAGTTCACGCGTCGCGCCTTCCTCAACGGCAAAATGGGACTTTCTGCCGCCGAGGCACTTGGTGACCTGTTAGAAGCACAAACACGCGAGCAGTTGACGCTGGCACACGCAGGCACCGACGGTCGCGTAGAACGCAAATGCCGTGAGATCTATGATGCCTTGTGTGCAGTCCTTTCCTCTGTGTATGCAAAAATCGACTATCCCGACGAGGATCTTGCCGAGATGAGCCGCGAGGAAATGGAAGCCTCTCTTGCCGAATGCACCGCACGTATTGAAAAGCTGCTCGACACCTACCGCACGGGTCACGCCATTGCCGAGGGCATTCCCACGGTCATTTGCGGCAAGCCCAACGTAGGCAAGAGCTCGCTTTATAACTGCATCGTCGGCCGTGATGCCGCCATTGTTACCGACGTAGAGGGAACCACGCGCGATGTGTTGACAGAGACCGCCGCACTCGGCCGCGTAACGCTCCGTTTGTTTGATACGGCGGGCTTGCATGAGACCGATGATGTGGTGGAAAAGATCGGCATTGACCGCGCTCGTAAAGCCCTTGAGGATGCGGAATTGATTTTGGCAGTTTTCGATGGCTCTGCCGCTCCCGACGCCGAGGATAAAGCACTTGCCGCGTCTTTGAAAAACGCAAATGCAACCGTGATTGCCGTCATCAATAAATCCGATCTCGGCATTGCAAAAGAGGAATTTTACACCCAACATTTTGCGCACACCGTTACACTTTCCGCAAAGGCAGGGGAGGGTATAGAGAAGCTTTCCGCCCTTGTGGAGTCCTGTTTTATCAACGGTGAACTCGACACCAAGAACGATACCGTCTTGACCAATGCACGCCAAAAGGGAGCAGCGCTGACGGCTCTTGTGGCCATCAAGCGTGCCCGTGAGGGACTTGCTTACGGATTGCCCGTTGAGCTTTGCTGCAGCGATTGTGAGGCAGCGATGCAAGCCATTGCCGAGCTCGATGGCAGAGCAGTCTCCGAGGATATCGTTTCCCACATCTTCTCGCATTTTTGCGTAGGTAAGTAAAAAGCAAAGGAAGCATTTTATGTACACATACCATCCCAGTTTTAAAAAGAAAAAAGAAAAGCTGCTTGCGTGGTTTCTCGCCGCGCTCGGTGTGGTTCTTTATATCACCTCTCGATTTCCGGGCGCTCCCGTTCCGGGCTTGATTCAAATTTTGGGTGTTTGCTCGCTTGCGGGCATGATTTTGCTGATTTCCATGTGCGTTCTTCGTTCCTACTCCTACGAGGTGGTAGAGGACGTGGAAGGGAAGTGTGACTTTATTATCACCGAGTATTACAGCCGCCGCAAAACGGTGGTTTGCCGCGTTGCTCTTGCGGATGTCGTTTCGGTTGTCCCGCTCGATCCCAATTGGAAAAAGGGAAAAGAAACGCTTTACACCTACACGGGCGTTTTATTTGATGAAAAACGTTACCTTGTGGAGATGAATACCCACGGTGAACACCTTTTTGTCATCATTTGCGCCGACGAAGCTCTTCTGAAGCTTCTCTCTGTGCGCTGATAGCAATATTTGTCCTATATTTCTTAAAAAATGTCTTGAAAAAGAGCACGATTTGTCTTATAATTATCTTATAGAACCCTTTTTATATTTTATAATAAAAGAAAAGGAGTAAAAAGATATGTCTTTTCCAGTAGCAATTCAAGTCTATTCGGTAAGAGGTGACGCATCCAACGATTTACGCGGTACACTCGAGCAAATCAAAGCGATGGGCTATGACGGCGTTGAGTTTGCAGGCCTTTACGGTCACACCCCCGAGGATGTTCGCACAATGTGCCAAGAAATCGGTCTCGTTCCGATCTCCGCACACGTTCCTTACCTCGATATGGTAAAGGATCCCGAAGGCGTTCTCGGTCAGTACGCCACCATCGGTTGCAAGTATGTAGCCGTTCCTTACCTCACCCCCGAGTATCGCCCCGGCACCCCTAACTTCAACGATGTTATTAAGAACGTTGAAATGCTTGGTGCAGTTGCAAAGAAACTCGGCATGACTCTGCTTTACCACAACCACGATTTTGAATTTTTGAAGATCGACGGCAAATACGCTCTCGATATTCTCTATGATAGCGTTCCCGCAGACCTGCTCCAAACCGAGCTGGATATGTGCTGGGTAAACGTTGGCGGTGAGAACCCCTCCGACTATTTGCGTAAGTACAGCGGTCGTTCCCCCGTGGTACACCTCAAGGACTTCGCAGGTTCCAAGTCTGAGAATATGTATGAGCTTATCGGCATCGAAAAGAAAGCCGAGCCCGCACCTCAAAAATTTGAGTTCCGCCCTGTTGGCAGCGGCAAGCAGGATTTCCCCTCCATTCTCAAGGCAGCAGAAGATGCCGGAGCAGAATGGGTAGTCGTTGAACAGGATAACCCCTCTATGGGTCTTACCCCCATGGAATGCGCAGCAAAGAGCCGCGCTTACTTAAAAACCATTGGCTGTTGAGTAGCCGTAACGAATTATAAAACGGAGGATTTAAAAATGGGATTGGATGATTTCAAGCACAACCAAGAAAAACAAGTTGTTGACACTAACAGAAGAATGCGCGTAGGTATCATTGGTACCGGTTGGATCGCAGAGTCGCACATCAGATCTTACCTTAAGCAACCCGACGTAGATATCGTTGCGGGCGCTGACCTTATTCCCGGCAAGGCAAAGAAGTTCTTTGAAAAGTTCGGTGTTGAAGGTGTTAAGACCGACTATGCTTCTCACAAGGAAATGCTCGAGGATAAGAGCCTTAACTTGGATGCAGTTTCTATCTGCACCTATAACCGCCAACACGCACAACCCGCTATCGACTGCCTCAACGCAGGCATCAACGTTCTTCTCGAAAAGCCCTTCACCGTAACTCTTGATGAGGCGGTTGAGGTTATCAAGGCAGAAAAGGCAAGCGGCAAGGTTCTCTCCATCGGCCATCAGCCCAGAATGGACGCGAACATGAAGATGATCAAAAAGATCTGCCAGAGCGGCGTTCTCGGCAAGATCTATTACATTCAAACCGGTGGCGGACGCCGTCGCGGCATTCCTACGCCTTACGGCACCACCTTCATCGAGGACGAGACCGCAGGTCTTGGCGCACTTGGTGATATCGGTTGCTACTCCTTGGATATGGTTCTCAACGCAGTTGGTAACCCCAAGCCTTTGACTGTTTCGGGCTACAAGTCCAACTTCTTTGGTACCGACCCCAACTACTCCAACTACGTAAAGACCCACCATCCCGAATATGCAGAAAAGTTCAAGGTTGACGATTTCGCAGCAGCGTTCGTACGTCTCGAAGGCGACATCATCCTCGACTTCCGTATCTCTTGGGCAATGAACATGGACACCGCAGGCGATACCCTTATTTTGGGTACCAAGGGTGGTCTCCGTATTCCTTCCACCGAGTGCTGGAACGGTTCTGTTGGCGGTCCTATGACCCTGTACCACGAGGTATGCGGCGAGCAGACCCAAACCACCATTCCCGTTATCCAAACCAGATGGGAGTTGTTCGATCTCAAGATCCGTACCTTCCTCGATGCCATCAAGTACAACCGTCCCGCACCCGTTTCCTCTCTCGAAATTCTGCGTAACCAAGCCATCATCGACGGTATCGCAAAATCTGCAGAGCTCGGCCGCGAGGTTGAAATCGATTTCCCTGAATTCGATTGATTTTCTTCTATTGATTAAATATAAACAAAATGCGCAGACGTGCCAAGCACGTCTGCTCTGTTTTTATTCGGTTACGGGTTCTTCCAAGATTTGAGAAATATCGTCGTTTCGGTGTTTTCTGAATTCGCGAATAATCATTGGAACGTAAGCAATCGCGGTCACCGTCCAGGTGATGGGGTAGGAGAGGTAAAGCACCGCAATGTTATCGGGGTAGAAGGGGTAGAATACAGTGTAGATCCACACGATGCGCAAGGCGCATGCACCGACGAGCGAAATAATAGTGGGGCCCACCGATTTGCCAAAGCCACGCATGGTGAAGCTGCCAACATCCAAAAATCCGCAAAGGAAGTAGGGGAGACCGATCAGCGTCAAGCTGATCATACCAATATCAATAGCTGCCTCGTTTCCGGGGGTGTAAATGCCAAGCAGTCCGCGACCGCCCAAGTAAGCGGCAAGTCCCGTTGCTACACCGACCAAAAAGACGATGAGATAATGCCAAAGCACAACCGTTTTGAGTCGCTTATACTTTCGCGCCCCCACGTGCTGACCGGTAAAGTTCATCGAGGATTGCGCGGTGGAGTTCATCGTGGTGTAAATGTAGCCTTGCAGATTCGCGGCAGCCGTGTGACCGGCAACCACCGTGGCACTCTGAAAGGATTGCAGAGCTGATTGAATAATAACGTTGGAGATAGAGAAGAGAGAACTTTGAATTCCCGCAGGAAGACCGATCGCAAGGATCTTTTTGATCTGCTCTTTGTGAATAGCTACCTTTTTAACATCGAGATGGCAGGGTCCTTCGGTTTTGAGCATAAACAGAATGATCAGCGTGCAGGAGATCCAGTTTGAGGCCGCAGTAGCAACGCCAACGCCGAGCGCACCGGTTTTAAAGACCAAAACCATAATCAAATTCAAAATGACGTTTGCTACACCTGCAATGGAGAGGAATCCAAGGGGGCGCGCGGTGTCACCCGATGCGCGGAGCATTGCCGCACAGTAGTTGTAAAGGAGTGCCGCGGGCATGCCGCAAAAATATGCTCTCATATAAAGGATCGCTTCGGGGAGAATAGACTTTTCAACGCCTATCATGCCAAGCAGCTGAGGAGTAAAGAGCAATCCAACCGCCGTGGTGAGCACGCCGCCAACGAGAGCAGTATAAACAGCAGTATGTACGGTCTTTTCTACAGTATAAAAATCCTTTGCTCCAATGCCGTGCGCAACGCACACGCCTGCACCGACGGAGAGCCCCAAGAATATATTTACAACCAAGTTGATAATTGCGCCGCAGGAACCAACCGCGGCAAGTGCAATTTCGCGTTCCGCTTCGGTTTCACCGCCCCAGCGGCCAACCACAATGGTATCTGCCGTGTTAAAGAGCAGCTGAAGCACCGACGTTGCAATCAGGGGCAGTGCAAACAAAATAATTTGTGTAAGAATATTGCCTTCAGTCAAGTCCTTGTGGGTCTTTTTGGATGCAATCGCCATAACGATGCCCCCTTTCCCATTTTTACTTCCTATATTATAGTCCCAAGTGGGGGAAAAGTCAAGTTCAAAATGAAAAAATATTGAAGAAAAAAGAGAAGAAAAATATGCAAAAAAATATAAACTTTTTTGCAAAAACCTATTGACAAACGAAGAAGTTGGTGCTATAATATCAAAAGTTGCCCACTCGGGCGCTATCCCATCAAAAAACTGCAAAAAAATATCGAAAAATTGAAAAAACTTTTGCAAAAGGTATTGACAAAGCGTTTTGGATGTGATATAATATCAAAGTCGCCGCGCAAAAGTGGCGTCAAACGGTCATTGAAAATTGAACAACAAGAGAGAAGTACAAAGCTAAAAAAATAGTATGTGTATTGGA
>JAZRKS010000344.1:0-8729 GCA_045646445.1 Eubacteriales bacterium
CCCCTGCCAATATCCGCGCGCATACGCCGCAATTCTTAAAAAACCATTATAAACAAAGTTTCACGTGAAACAATCACCTCAAACAGTGGGTGTGTTTCACGTGAAACTTTTTTGTTTTCTTTAGCGCATGTTTCACGTGAAACATGCAGTACGTTGTTTGGGTGTGTGTTTCACGTGAAACATGAATTTTTTTGATATTTCTTCAATTTCTTTGCAAAAAACATTGCATTTTAATAAAAAATGTGGTATAATAATAGCAAACACTACTCTTACACTTTACATCAAGAAAGGAATCACATTATGGGTAAAATTATTGCATTTGCAAACCAAAAAGGCGGCGTTGGCAAAACAACTTCCGCAGTAAATATTGCAGCATCTCTTGGCGTTTTGGGTTACAAGGTTCTTATGATCGACCTTGACCCCCAAGGAAACGCAACCAGTGGCGTAGGCGTTATCAAAAAGAGCTTAAAAATGACTGCTTTTGATCTTTTGACCACCGATGCTACCGTTCAAGACGTTATGATCAAGACAAAATTTGATAATTTGAGCATCATTCCCACCAATACAACCCTTGCGCGCGCAGAATATGAGCTTGCAGATGTTGAAAATGGCGAATTTGTTATCAAAAACAAGCTTGCTCCCGTTCTCGATGGCTTTGATTACGTGATTATCGACTGCCCTCCGTCCCTTGGTATGCTCACCGTTAACGCAATGACCGCTGCAGATGGCGTTGTTATCCCCATGCAATGCGAATTCTTCGCACTTGAGGGACTTTCTCAGCTGATGTTTACCATTAGCCGCATCAAATCGCATTATAATAAGGAACTGAACGTTACCGGCATCCTCATCACCATGTACAACAACCGCCTCATTTTGTCCGCACAAGTTCTCAATGAGCTCAAAAAGCACTACGCGGACAAGCTGTTTGAGACCACTGTTTCCAGAAACGTTAAGCTTTCCGAGGCTCCCAGCTTTGGTGCGCCCGTTTATTACCACGAAAAGCGTTCCAAGGGTGCTATTGAGTACCTTAATATTGCAAAAGAGCTTGCAGAGCGCATTTAAGGAGGCAACAAATGGCAAAATCTAGAAGTGGACTTGGACGTGACTTCTATTCCTTGCTGGATGACAACATTTTAGCAAGCGACAAGACGTCCGCTGCCACCAATTTGCGTATTTCGCAGGTAGAACCCCGTAGTGATCAGCCCAGAAAGGAGTTTTCTCCCGAGGCGCTTGGTCAATTGGCAGATTCTATTGCTCAATTTGGCGTTTTGCAACCCATTATCGTTCGTGAAAGCGCATTTTTGGAAGGAAACTACGAAATTATTGCAGGCGAACGTCGTTGGAGAGCCTCTAAAATGGCAGGACTTAGCGAAATTCCCGCAGTTATTCTCGATGGAGACGATCTCAAGGCGGCTCAAATTGCCGTTATCGAGAACGTACAACGCGAAGACCTCAACCCCGTGGAAGAAGCATTTGCTTATGATGCTCTGATCGAGCGTTTTGGTCTGACACAAGAGCAGGTTGCAAAGCAAGTAGGCAAGAGCCGTTCGGCAATTACCAACTGCCTGCGCTTGTTGGATCTGCCCGATGAGGTTTTGGATCTTTTGAAGAGAGGCGAGCTTTCCGCAGGCCATGCACGCGCATTGCTGGGCCTTGATAACGAGGAACAGATGGCACCTTTGGCAATGAAGGTTGTAGAAAAAGGTCTTTCTGTTCGTGACGTAGAGCGCACCGTTCGTTTGATGAACTATACCCCTGCAGAGGTTGACACCGAGGAGCAAAACGAGGCAAAGCAGAGAAAGGCATATATGCACGACCTCGAGCACCGCGCAGTTTCTGTTCTTGGCAGACGTGTTCGCATTCTCAAAACCGCAAAAAAGAAGGTTGTTGAGCTGGCGTACAGCGACGATGACGATCTTGCAGAGCTTTTGAAGAGCATTTGCGGCGGTGATTTTTTCGCCGATAACGATTAATTTACGATTACCATTTGGAGAAAAACAATGTTAGATATCAAATATATTAAAGAAAATCCCGAAGAAGTGATTGCAAGATTGGCAAAAAAAGGAAAAGATGGAAAAAATGATATAGAAATGATCCTTTCCTTGGATGCCGAGCGCCGTGCAATCATTGGCGAAGTTGAGCAACTGAAGGCACAACAAAACCAAACCAACAAGCTCATCCCTCAATACAAAAAAGAGGGCAAGGATATGGCTCCTATTTTTGCCGAAATGAAGGAGCTTGGTGCAAAAATCAAGGCTGACGACGAAAAATTGAAGGAAGTTGAAACACAACTGACCTCCTTTATGCTTGGTCTGCCCAATTTGCCCGATAACGATCTGCTCCCCGGCGGAAAAGAGAACAACGAGCCTCTGCGCTACTACGGCGAGCCCAGAAAGTTCGATTTTGAGTTCAAAAACCACGTTGATCTTTGCACCGACCTCGGTCTTATCGACTACAAGCGCGGCGCAAAGCTCTCCGGCAACGGTTTTTGGATCTATTCCGGCATTGGCGCACGCCTTGAATGGGCACTTTTGAATTATTTTATCGACTATCACCTTGGAAATAATTACCAATTGATGCTCGTTCCCCACATGTTGGGCTACGAATGCGGTCTGACCGCAGGTCAATTCCCCAAATTCCAGGATGAGGTTTATTGGATGGAGACCGCAGAGGACGAAAGACGTCGTTTTATGCTGCCTACTGCAGAAACCGCTCTTGTTTCCTTGCACCGTGACGAGATTTTGATCGAGGCAGATCTGCCCAAAAAGTATATCTCCTATACACCTTGCTTCCGCCGCGAGGCAGGCTCTTACCGTGCAGACGAGCGCGGTATGGTTCGCGGACACCAATTCAACAAGGTTGAAATGGTTCAATACACCCTGCCTGAAAAGAGCGACGAGGCATTTGAAGAGCTCGTTGCAAACGCTGAAGGACTTGTTAAGGGGCTTGGCTTCCACTTCCGTACCGTTAAGCTCGCCGCAGAGGACTGCTCCGCATCGATGGCGCGCACCTATGACATTGAGATCAACATCCCCTCTATGAACGGCTACAAGGAGGTTTCTTCTGTTTCCAATGCACGCGATTACCAAGCAAGACGCGGCATGATGCGTGTAAAGCGCGACAACGGTAAGACCGAATTTTTGCACACGCTCAACGGTTCCGGCCTTGCAACCAGCCGTATTTTCCCGGCTCTTGTAGAGCAAAACCAAAATGCCGACGGCAGCGTAACCGTGCCCGAGGTATTGCGCAAGTATATTGGCTTTGACGTTATCAAAAAGTAATTCTTCTCCGATAAAAAAACAGTAAAGGAGAACCCCTATGTTTAACCCCGCTGTTGTTTTTTCTCTTGCTGTTGGCTCCTCCTTTTGGGAGCAAATTGCAGGATGGTATCAAAATTCCACGCTTGGCGAGCTTGTAAGCTATTTTCGCGAGACCTATTTTTCCATTCGCTTTGGTGCTTACGATAATTTTTCAATTACCGAAAGAACCGCAAGCATGGTTAACAAAATCATCCCCGCGTTGATTTTGGGCATTATTATTGCCGCTGTTGCAACGGTCTTTTCCCGTCGTCTTGTGGGGAGTTTTGTGCATACGTTGATCAAAAAAGAGGCATTTTCACCCGAAAACGGTGTAACGTTGTTTGAAGCCGGCGCGTTTCGCAGCACCGTTGTGCGCCGCGAGCTTTGTCGCGGAGTGTTCCTTAAGAAGGTGGTCTTCTGCCGCGAGGAGAAAGCGTTTTTAGATGAAAACGGGAAGGATGCAACCTACGAAATTGATTTTACAAAGGATCATTTCTACATTCCCGAAGACCTCAAATACCGTGCAGAAAACCGCTTTAGTCAAAAGGGATCGGGGTGGTTGAGCGTTGTGCTAACGGTTGTTTTGGTCCCCCTTGTTGTGGGCCTGCTTTGCCGTTTTATGCCCAATATATTGCAATTTGCCGACTCTATCATCACCTTTTTTGCACCGTAAAAATAAAAAAGCACCTGTGTTTTTTCACAGGTGCTTTTTTATTAGACAGGGAAGAGAACAAGCGTAATTTCCTTCTCGGCTCTCTGACCTTTGATAGAAGAAACGGTCACCTTTTGAGGGAGTGGGATGCGCAAGCGCACAACACCTTCGCTCTCCTCTGTTTGGTATGCCGCAAAGGCAGGATGTGTAGCATAGCTTGCCAAAGCATCAACCGTGGGCAAGTCAAATGGGGTGGGCTTTTCTGCGCGGTCTTTTACACTTTGTTCTATGCGCAAGCCGTATTCCTGCGACACGTGTTGCAAATTTGCATATGTTTGGTCAGCATCGGACAGGGCAGAGACCCTACCATTATAGCGCCGCATAGTCATAAATGTGCAAAACAAATATGCATCCAAGCGTTTCATTTCGTGCTCGTCAAGGGTTGTGTTTACGCGCAAAACAGAGGTCTCGTGCAAGCGACAGCCAACAAGGTTGGCAATCATCAAAACATGTGCCGTCACGTTGGTTTCACGGTTTTCACCAAACAGACGGTTCATATAAAACCGGAGCGTTGAGAGCTTTGCTTCAAGCTCTGTTTGAGGGGCGTTTTCTTTCTTGTTATCGGTGTCGAAAATTGTTGAAAACGCATACCGTTGCGCGTTTTGATAGGCTTTTTCTACTGTTTTAACGTCTTCTTCCAAAAGGAATACCAATGCAAATTCCAAATGTCGCCACGCGGGATAAATCAGGAGCGTTCCTTTTGTGCACGGGAGTACAAAAGGCTCGTTGCTGCCAAACAGCACAAGAAGATTTGCGACAGACGAGAGTTGGAGATCGATTGAATCGGTCCCTTTGCAGGATGCTATGATGTTGGCCCCATAATGAAGATCTACCACAAAGCAATCTGCAAACGCCGCACTCCAAAAGCGCGCGTCCTTGCCTTGATAAAAGCTTTCCTCGGGCACGTAACTTTCAATTTTATAACTACGCATAGCAATCAAAAAACAATGTGGCGCACACGGTGGAGCGCAATCTTTTGGCAGGTTCCGTCAAGGCACATTACATCAAAAACCGTGTCACGGTTATAAAAAACGTCGCTTTTGCCGTTGGCAAAGGTAACAAAAAGCTTGTCCTTCATTTGCAGGGGCTGCTTCTTTACGCTAATGTAAGAAAGCTGCGTGGTGTCAATGCGAACGACCGCGCCGTTCTGTGCCTCGCAGTCAAAAAAGCAATCGGCAAGCATGCCCTTACAAAATTCACTGTCAAGACTGTAAAAGCGCGTGCAGTGGAGAATTTGTTCGGGGGATACAAAGGGCTCCTTTTGCGCCAGCGCATTTGCGCGATTTTTGATATACGTAACGGCTTTTTGCGGCTTTAAGAGGGCAACGCCATCCATTTCGTCGGGGAGTGTCAGCTTGCAGTCGGGCTCGCAAAAAATTACAACGCCCAACACAGGCGTGTCGGTTTTGTAAAACTTGTGCATTTTATCAATGAATTGTTTGGTTGTGCCAATGGGGCTTTTGAGCGTTTTATGCACACCGTTCTCTTTGTTTTGATAAAAATCACCGTTCTTTTCTTGTCCGATCTCACCCTTCCAATTTTTGACCTCGATGACAAAGGGAACGTTTTTGTGAATGACGAGAAAATCCTTTTCGAGATAGAGCTTTTTGTGGGGCACGACCACGTTGCGAATCACACAGTCAAAATGGCTGCACAAAAGGCGGTAGACGACCTCTTCTCCGTCTACGCCAAAGCTTTCAATCTCTTCAAGCGGGGGCAGGTGACGGGCACTTGCACGGTTCCACGCGGTTTTTAACAGCTGACTCATAGGGTTACCTCTTTCGTTTCTTCTCTTGCAGTATAGCACAATTTCACAAAACAGTCAAGAGGGAAATTGCTTTGTATCGACATATATCCAAAATTGTTGCAATGGTGTTGACAAATGTCGAATGTTATTATATAATTAAAAATCATAATTGTTTGATACGCGTGCGTATCGGAAAGGATGCTTTGTCCTATGAACAACAAGATATCCGATTTTTTTGGTTGCATGGTTTTTAATGATGACGTTATGCGCGAAAGACTTCCTCGTGAGGTTTACAAATCGCTGACCAAAACCATTGCCACGGGCAGAACCATTGACCCCTCGATTGCCGACGTTGTTGCCAACGCAATGAAGGATTGGGCAACCGAAAAGGGAGCCACGCACTACACGCATTGGTTCCAACCCCTGACCGGCGTAACTGCCGAAAAGCACGATGCCTTTCTCTCTCCCGTTGGCCCCTGCAAGGTGGTTATGGAGTTTTCGGGCAAAGAGCTGATCCGCGGTGAATCCGACGCATCTTCCTTCCCCACGGGCGGCTTGCGCGCCACCTTTGAGGCAAGAGGCTATACCGCATGGGACCCTGCATCCTACGCCTTTGTAAAGGACGGCACGCTGTATATTCCCACCGCGTTCTGCTCTTACACGGGTGAGGCGCTTGATGCCAAAACACCGCTTTTGCGCTCGATGGATGCGCTCAACACGCAATCCTTGCGCATTCTGCGTTTGTTCGGTGACGAACAAACCAAGCACGTGGATATCACCGTTGGCGCCGAGCAGGAATATTTTATCATAGACAAAAAGATGTATGAGCGCCGCAAGGATCTGCTCTACACGGGTCGCACGCTCTTTGGTGCTACCGCGCCCAAGGGGCAGGAGCTTGAGGATCACTATTTCGGCCCTCTTAAGACCCGTATTGCCGCGTTTATGTCCGACCTTGACAAAGAGCTTTGGAAGATGGGCATCAACGCCAAGACCAAGCACAACGAGGCTGCTCCCGCGCAACACGAGCTTGCCCCCATTTACGATACCGTAAACATTGCCGTTGACCACAATCTTTTGACCATGGAGTTTATGAAAAAGATTGCCGAGCGCCACGGGCTTGTTTGCCTGCTTCACGAAAAGCCCTACGCGGGCGTGAACGGCTCGGGCAAGCACAACAACTGGTCGCTGAACGCCAACGGAAAGAATTTGCTCGATCCCGGCAAAACACCGGGTGAGAATATGCAGTTCTTGCTCATTTTGGCGGCAATCATCAAGGCAGTTGACGATTATCAAGAGCTTTTGCGCGTGTCGGTTGCCTTCCCGGGTAACGATCACCGTCTCGGCTCCCATGAAGCACCCCCTGCCATTGTTTCTGTTTTTGTGGGCGAGGACATGCGTGCCGTAATCGATGCCATCATCGATGGCAAATCCTACAAGGGTGCTAAAAAAGCGGTTATGGACCTTGGCATTCCCACCGTTCCCGTTTTCCGCAAGGACACCACCGACCGCAACAGAACATCGCCTTTTGCATTCACGGGTAACAAATTCGAGTTCCGCATGCTTGGTGCATCGCAAAACATTGCCATGCCCAACACGGTGCTCAACACCGCGGTTGCCGAGTCCTTCCGTCAGTTTGCCGACGTTTTAGAGAGTGCCAAGAATTTTGACACCGCGCTTGCAAAGCTCATTAAGGATACCTTCAAAAAGCACAAGCGCATTCTCTTTGACGGCAACGGTTATTCCCCCGAATGGGAAAAAGAAGCCGCCCACAGAGGCCTTGCCAACCTGCCCACATCGGTAGATGCCTACAAGACCTTTATGAGTGAGAAGAACGTGGCTCTGTTCTCCTCTCTGGGTGTTATGAGTGAGCCCGAAATGAAATCTCGCGAGGAGATCTATTTTGAAAACTACGCCAAGATCATTAACATTGAAGCCCTGACCATGACGGTAATGGCATCTCGCGATTACATTCCCGCCGCCGAGCGTTACGTGGCACAAATTGCCGATGCCGCCGCAAAAAAGATGGCTGTTTGCCCCGATGTTTCCTGCAACACAGAGAAGGATATCATTACACGTCTTTCCAATTCGCTCTCCAAGACCTATGACGCCACCCAAAAGCTGAATGCCGAGGAGCAAGTAGCTGCCTCGATTGCCGATGCCAAGGAGCGTGCGCTTTACTATGCCGAAAAGGTCATTCCCGTAATGAACGACCTACGTGCCGCCGTTGATGAAATGGAAGTGCTCACCGCCTCCGATCTGTGGCCCGTGCCGACTTATGGAGACATGATGTTCAGAGTTTAATTTTTGTTTTTATGAGGGGGAAACTTCTTAAAAGAAGTTTCCCCCTCACCACTTTAAAAAAATCTCTTTTTGTTTTATTCTTTTACATATTCTAAAATATCATTTATGTTACACTCCAAAACCGAACAAATACGGTCTAAAATATAACTATCGTAACGAATTACGCGATTTTTATAATAACGGTCTATTGTTTGAAATTTTATTTCTGTTCTTTTTGCCAGCTCATAGCGCGTAATTCCACGTTCTTTTAACATTTTATCGATTGTCAACCTTACCATTTCTACCCCTCTCTTTCTGTATATATTCTAACGAACATATACCCACTTGACAATCTACTTGTTTTGGTGTATACTTATATAAGTATATACTGAAGAGGGGAATTTTATGAAGCTGTTGGTGGTTGGTTCAAGAAGTATTACAAATTTCGATTTAACTCCTTTTATTTCCGATTGTGTAGACACCATAATCAGCGGTGGAGCCGATGGAATTGATGCATTAGCCGAACAATACGCAGATTTGCACCATCTTTCCAAATACATTATTCGCCCTTGTTACAGGCTTTACGGTCGTGCCGCACCGCTTAAACGAAATGAAGAAATGGTTGAACTGGCAGATGAAATATTGGTTATTTGGGATGGACATTCAAAAGGAACACAGAAGTCGGAGGCCA
>JAZRKS010000345.1:0-11620 GCA_045646445.1 Eubacteriales bacterium
CCTTTATGAACCATTCCGGTACCGCCGTTAAGGAAGTGATGGACTTTTATAAAATCGATCCCTCACACCTTATTGTCATCTCGGATGACATCACGCAAAAGCCCGGTAAAATTCGTGTTCGCGCAAAAGGAAGCTCGGGCGGTCAAAAGGGTCTTGGAGATATTATTTATCAGCTCGGCCGTGATGACTTTCCTCGCATTCGCCTCGGCGTTGGAGCAAAACCTCATCCCGACTATGATCTTTCCGATTGGGTTGTCTCGGAGTTCAACAAGCAGGAGCAGGAATTACTTTTTGCCGCCTTCCCTTGTGCTCACGAGGGCCTTTGCAAACTCTTGCAAGGTGACATGGAAATGGCACAGCGCATTTGCAACTCCTACTCCCCCGAAGAAAAGAAAGCGTAACGTATGAGCATTTTAACAAGTTGTATTCGAGAGGACCTCGAATACCGTCAGCTTTTGCGTACCGTGAGCGAGAATTTCCGCATCAACCCCCTGCCTATCTTGGCAAGTGGAATGTGCGACGGCGCCTCGGATGCTTTTCTCGTCTCGCTGATTGAGGACACCAAAAAATTGCGTGGGGACTCCCCTGCTTTGGTGGTTTGCCCCGAGGAGAAAGAGTGCGTAAAGCTTTGCGGTGTTCTCGAGCGTTGCGGCCTCTCGGCGGCGTTCTATATGTCGCGTGACCTAACCTTTTATAACATTACTGCCTCCCATGAGTATGAGCATGAGAGGCTTCGCGTGTTGTCGGGCATTCTTGGCGGCGACTTTGATGCCGTTATCACAACGCCCGATGCCATGCTTGGATATACCATTCCCCCTCAGTGTCTCAAAGAAAACATGCTTTGCATTGACAGTGCCGACCTGCTGGAACCAAAGGAATTGGCAAGTCGCTTACTCTTGGCAGGATATGCACGTGCTGACCTTGTGGATAGCCCCGGTCAGTTTGCCCTGCGCGGTGGCATTGTGGATATCTATCCCCCCAATGGGCATTTCAAAGATGCCGACGGTGGCACAAAAACAGGTGCAAATGCAATACGTATTGAGTTTTTCGGCGATGAAATTGACAGAATGGTTATTTTCGATCCCGAAACGCAACGCGCGATTGAAGAGATTGTCAATGCTTCCTTCCCTCCTGCGCGTGAGCTTTTGGCATCTGCCGATGCTCTGCAGGCGCTCAAAAAAGCACTCAGCTCTCAACTGAAATCGAATAAAAGCGAGCAAGCAACCACCGAGCTACTCAAGGAAATTCGCGCGGTTGATGACGCGATCGCAAGCGGCAGTGACGTGCACTTTTTGGATAAATACGTCACGCTCATCTATCCCGAAAAAGCATCGCTGACCGATTATTTCACATCTACGTCGCTCGTTTGCATTAAGAATACAAATGCCACTACCGACCGCATCAAGGCATCGGAATGGCATCTTTCGCAAAGCATTACCGATCTACTCGAAAGCGGTACGATCGCGCCCAAATATACCGACTACGCAAAGTCCGCAGTGATGTTTGACCGCTTTTGCGATGCCAACGTTTGCGTGCACGTCGATTCGATCGCGCACTCCTTTGGTGAGCGCCGTCTTGGTGGCTTGTTCGGCTTCCGCACAAGGCACACGGTGTCGTATGCGGATAACCTGCCCCTCTTTCTTGAGGATCTGCACGGATACGTGCAAAGCGGCTACCGTTGCCTGATTTTGGCAGAAAACGCGACCGAGGCACAAACCCTTGCCGACACACTTCGCGAGGCAGCTTTTGTGGTAGTCGACGAGCCCGAAAACGCCGCCGACATGGCACGCGGAACAGTCGCCATCACCTATCAAAATGCGCTTTCCGGCTTTGAGTTGCCCGTACCGCAGTTTGCCGTTCTTTCGGCTCGTCCCGATGCGCGCGGCGGTTCTCTTTCGCTCTCTGCTATGGCAGGGGCGCGCAAAAGACGCAAGAAAGGCACAAAGAGTATTCTTTCCTATGCCGAGCTTGAGGACGGTGACTACGTAGTGCACGAAACCTACGGCATCGGTCGCTACACGGGTATTGAATCGCTGACCTGTGAGGGCATTACGCGCGACTATATTGGCATTCAGTACGCGGGCTCGGATAAGTTGTTCGTTCCCGTTGAAAAGCTTGATAAAGTATCCAAATACATTGGCGCGCACGCCGACGACGGGCTTGTCAAACTCTCCAAAATGGGGGGCGAGTCTTGGAAAAAAGCCAAGTCGCGTGCCTCTGCCGCGGCAAAGGATATTGCAAAAGACCTTATCCGTTTGTATGCCGAGCGCATGCGCCGACCGGGCCACGCCTTCCCCTCTGATGACAGCTATCAAAAAGCATTTGAAGATGCTTTCACTTTTGAGGAAACCGACAGCCAACTGACTGCCGCCGATGAAATTAAGGGAGACATGATGAAGGCCGTGCCGATGGACCGCCTGCTTTGCGGTGACGTTGGCTACGGCAAGACCGAGGTCGCTCTGCGTGCGGCTTACAAGGCCGTGCTTGGCGGCAAGCAGGTCGCCATTCTTGTGCCCACTACTCTTTTGGCTCTTCAACATTACCAAACCATTGTTAGCCGCATGCGTGCGTTTGCCGTAAACGTAGATATGGTATCTCGCTTCCGCACGCCCAAGCAACAAGCCAAAACCATTGCACGGCTCGCGCGAGGCGACGTTGATATTATCGTTGGTACGCACCGTTTGCTCTCGAAGGACGTCAAGTTCCATGATCTCGGACTTGTTATCATTGACGAGGAACAACGCTTTGGCGTTGTGCAAAAGGAAAAGCTCAAGCAGCTTGCCGCGGGTGTGGACTGTCTCTCTCTTTCGGCAACGCCCATCCCCCGTACACTCAATATGGCAATGGGCGGCATTCGTGACATCTCCATTCTTGACGATGCCCCGAGTGACCGTTTGCCCGTGCAGACCTACGTGCTTGAAAAAGACGACCTCATTATTGAGGAAGCCATCAGGCGTGAGCTCCGTCGCGGCGGTCAGGTGTTCTATCTCTTCAACAACGTAGAAAACATCAACGTAGCGGCGGCAAAGCTCTGCTCTGCCATTCCCGAGGCGCGCATCACCGTGGCGCACGGACAGATGGAGAAGGAAGAGCTGGAGCGCATTTGGGAGCAGATGCTTGCGGGCGAGATCGATATTCTCGTTTGCACCACCATTATTGAAACAGGTGTTGATATTCCCAATGCGAACACCTTGATTGTAGAAAACGCACACCGTTTGGGCCTTTCACAGCTCCATCAGATACGCGGACGCATCGGTCGTTCAGCGCGCCGTGCTTATGCCTATTTCACCTACCCCGCCTTTAAATCCATTCCCGAGATCGCGCAAAAGCGTCTTGAAGCCATTCGCGAGTATGCCGAGTTCGGCGCAGGATTTAAGATCGCTCTGCGCGATATGGAAATTCGCGGCGCGGGTAATCTTTTGGGCTCTCAACAGCACGGTCACCTTGATGCCATCGGCTATGACCTTTATATCAAGCTGCTCAACCGTGCGGTGCTTGAGGAAAAGGGAGAGTCCCCTGCCGAAGAGGTGGATTGTACCGTTTCCTTGCAGTTTGACGCCTATTTGCCCGAACGTTACGTGCCCTTCCCTGCACAGCGCATCTCGCTCTATAAAAGAATTGCGCTCATTGCAAGCGAGGCAGATATTTCGGACATAACCGACGAGCTGCTCGACCGCTTTGGTGAGCCCCCCGCTCCCGTGCAAAATTTGTTGCGCATTGCGCTCATTCACACGCTTGCCGCACGCTGCGGCATCACCTCGGTCCGCCAAGATACGGCAGGCATTCACATCACGCCCCAAAAGCTTGATTTTGATGCTTGGTCAGAGCTTTCCTCGCTCTATCCCGGCAGGCTGCGCGTAATTCTCACAGGGGAACCCCACATTCTTTTGCGCTTGCAAAAGGAGGATGCTCCGCTTTCCTTTATTCACAAATTGTTTGAAAAATATATGGAAATCGGTCATATAAACGCATAACGTATAACACATTTATATTGTATAATGAAAAAAGAAGTTCTTCCGGAAAGGAATTATCTTATATGAAGAAAACATTTATTCGCATTACGGCGGCGTTGATCGTCTTGCTGATGCTCGCACTTCCCTTCTCCTCTTGTGCCGGCGGCAAGGATCTCTTGACGCTCAAGGCAGACGGCAAAACCTATTCGATTTCCGTCAACCTTTATGAGCTGATGCTCTCGGCAACCAAGGGCAATTTGGATGCCTACAATTATACCATTGAGGGTCTGCGCCCCTCGCAAGCTGCCTTTTGGGAGATTATGGACACCTATGACGGCTCGACCATGGAGACCGCCGATGCCTTTTATCGCAAAAAGGTGCTTGACGATTGCAAAAGCTATTTGCTTTCCTTGTATCTGTTTGACAAATATGAATTGAAGCTGAGCGAGAGCGCCAAGCAAGAAATTGAAGATTTGATGGACGAACTTGTAAAAACCGACGGTGAAGGCTCCAAAACCAAGCTCAACTCGGTGCTTGCCAACTACGGTGTAAACTACAAAATACTCAAGGAATATTACACAATTAAGGCAAAATTCAAGGCTGTTCAAAATCACATCTACTCCACCACCGGTCCCAACATTAAGAACCAGTATCTCAACGAGCACTACGTGCATTTTTATCAGTTGTTCCTGGCAAATTACACCTATGTGTATGAAACCGACAAGAACGGCGACGTCATTTACTACAACACCGCTACCAATCAAATTCTTTACAAAGAGACCGAGTACACACATTCCGATGCCTCGGGCAAGGTAGAGACCGATAGCAAAGGAAATATCATTTATTATACCGACATATCCCGCACGCACATCTCCTACGACACCGAAAAGGGTCAACCCTCTTATAAGATCGACAAGGACGGCGAATCCTACGTAACCAAGCCGATGACCGATGAGGAGCTTGATCAGCTTGTGGAGCGCGCAAACGATCTGCTCCAAGGCTTGCAGGGTGTATCGAAGGATGCGTTTGTTGCCAAAGCCAATGCAGAAAGCGACGATAAGCAAGCCGCTATTTACACCGACGGCTACTATTTGCAAAAAGGAATGGACTACGCGGCATCCGGTCAGGATTATATGTATCTTGACACCATTGTAGAAAAGCTTTCCTCTGCCGACGTGAAGGTTGGGGACGTGATTATGATCTCCTCCCCCTCGGGCTATCACATTTTGATGAAGTGTGCCCCCACCGAAAGTGCCTACGATCTGGAAGCGAACAAGGTTTGGTTCTCCGGCTTTTCAACACTGCTCACGGGGGATCTGTTTGCAGATTACACAGAGCCATACCGCGCACAGATCGCACTCAACCAAAAGGTTTATGCCAAAGCCCCCGGCATGAAAGAGGTAGCCGTTAACTATTTCTACTATTGATAAATTTGGGCAATTATAGAAAAAATGCGCTTTTGTGTTGACAAGGGCGCATTTTTTTGCTATAATATTCGTGTATTCTAAAAGAATACATACCTTGAAAGGAGACACTATTATGAAAACAACAATGAAACTCATCGCACTGGCACTTGTGCTGACCCTCTCGGTTCTCACCCTTGTTTCTTGCTTTGCTCCCAACGCAAACCCTGACAAGGCAATTGAAGCTCTTGAGAAAAAAGGCTACAAGGCTGCAGAAGACAAGTACGTTCTCCCCGCAATTTTTGCAGGACTTGGAATCAAGAACGTTGACGTTGTTATTTCCGGCACCGACGTTATCGATGACAAGACCGAGCACGTTACTGTTGTTTACTTTGAAGATGCTGACTCTGCTGAAGCCGCTTGGAACGACCTGAAGGAATATGCCGAGAAGGAAGACAAGGATGAAAAAGATACCGATTGGACCATTGACCGCTCCGGCAAAATGATCTATTGGGGTACCAAGGCAGCTATTAAGGCAACCTACTAATTCAAACAATAAAATAAAGAAAGCACGCAGAAATTTCTGCGTGCTTTTCTTTTTTATTTCGGTTTGTTATGCATCAACTAAAATCAGTTTTCTCCCCAAGTACTGATGGGAGCAACCTCGTAAAGCTTCTTTGCAAAATCCTCGTCCTCACCGATCACCTTTGCGGCAACGGAGAGACGGAGACGGTCCTTGACCTCTGCCTTGATGTAAAGACGTGTCAAGTCACTGTTCTCTACCTTTTCGGCAGCAAACTTTGCCTTGCCAAAACCACCGATTTGGCACTTGAGTGCCTTATCGCCAACGGTCAGCTTTGCAACCTTTGCACCGCTCAAAATTTCAACCTCTGCGGGGGTATAAACAGTCCAAAGGATTTCACCGGGAGCAGTGAGCACGAGCTCATCCTGAATGATAACGGTGGAGCGGTTGTCGGCAAGCATTACACCGCGTTTGCCGCGCAGGATATTCTTATTGGTGGAGGTCATATCCACAACTGCGTAGATACGGTCGGCTCTGCCCTTCATTTCAACAATCTTTGCGTTTGCATGAGGTGCTTGATCGGGTGCGGGCTCGGCTGCAGGGTTAACAACGATGGTGTTTTGTCCTGCGGCACGACGGCGCATCATAACGGGAAGTGTATCGATGCCGCCTGTTTCGGCAAAGAAGCGTACACCTGCCATATCCATAATCACGCTACCTGCATCGAGGTCGCCGTTCACTTCGTCGTTGGCACCGCCGTGAAGTCCTACGAAAACATCCTCACTGCCCCAACCGGAACGCATAATGGCAAGACCTGCCTTGCGGTAAACGGTATCCTGCGGCAGTGCAGGCTCGAACGTGCCGTCAACGGGCGTGTAGAAAAGAATATCGAAGGGGCTAACGCGCTTTGCACCGCTTTGCAGCTGCTCGCGACGAACGTATGCATAGGTGGGGTCACCGTATTGCTCGCTAAACCAGAACATCATTGCGGTGTCGGTGGGACGTGCGGCACTGTTGTGGAAGTTCCACATACCGTTTGCGGTTTCGGTTGCGATTGCAAAATAGCCGGTTGTTGCAAATCCGGGAGCGGATGCAAGTCCGTAATCGCTGCCGCATGCCTTTTGCAGCATTGCAATCAGGAGTGCGAGAGAACGGGAGCTCTTTTCCCAAGCGGCAACGCCTTCGCTATAACCGCCATCGGGGGCGTAGGATGCGAAGCAAGCTTCAACGTTACGCAAAATGCGGTTGATAAGCTTGAGAGAGGTTTCGGGATAGATATCTGCAAGTGCCAATGCGCTTGCAAGCATACCTGCGTTAACAACTGCTGCTGCGGTTCCTCCTGCGATCCACATATGTCTCTTACCGTCATAACACTCGAGGCCGGGACGCATTGCGTTGCGCAGGAGCGCGCGCTCAACGATCGCCTTTCTGCCCTCGCTCCAAACGTGGTGGCACCAGTCATAGCAAAGTGCAACCGCAAAGGAAACGGTGCCTACGGAGGACATCAGCTGCGAATTCCAATCCTTGAATTCGCCAAGTGCTTCGCACTCAAGTGCGGCACGGTCGCAGTATTTCTTATCACCCGTTACACGGTAAAGGGTGGAGAAAGCAATGATCTTTTCGGCAGATGCGGCAAGATCGTCGGCCAGTTGCTGTGCGTTGCGAGGCATTGCCGCCAAAATGGGCTCGGACTTGTATGCGGCGGATGCGGTGCCGTATTCTGCCTTAAGGGCTTTGAGGTACTCGCCAAGTGTAGCATCCTCTTTTGCTTTGCGGCGGAGCTGCATCAATTCGTCATGCGAGAACAAAAGTCTGCCGCGAGAGGTGCTGAAGCGACGGCGCAAGTCGGAAAGAACGCGATCTGCCTCGGGGCGGTGGAAGGTGGTAGCGGCAACAAGCTGCCAAAGGATAGCGCTATCACGTCCGCTTTGGAAGATGTTTTTGCGGTTGGAAAGGATAACAAGTCCCATAGAGTCCACAAAGATCTGTCTCCAACGGAAGAACTCACGAACATAGTCTGCCGGGAAGAAGAGCGTGCCGCCACGCTCACGCGGGAAGAAGCCAAGCTCACTCTCTACACCGTCAACGGTTACGCGGTTGGAGTTTGCCGAGAAGGCATACTTTTTGCGGCGATAGGTAAAGGTAAGGGTAAGTGCGCGGTTATCGACTACGCAAGAGAATGCGATGCCTGCCGCAACGGGTGCCATGGGCAACCAGATAACGCCGTTTTCCTCAAAAGGAAGTGCCTCGGAATCGTCGATAGAGTTGGGAATGCGCTTGCGGTCAACAATGGAGAAGTTGCCCGTTTTGGAGAAAACTGCCGCGCCCTTGAGCTCGGGCATTTTTGCATAAACGGGGGCCACATCGCTTTCATAAACGAAAAAGCTATCGATGTAAAGAACAGGAGAGCGGCCCTCGGTGGGTACGTTCAGCGCTTCAAAAATGATGCTGCCGATATCGTTCCAGCCGGTGCACTTGCCTGTGCTATGCAAAAAAGGAATTTCAAGGCGATAATCGTTCCAACCGTCCTTTGCTACGTTGATAACGGTTTCATATCCGCCGATATTCTCACCGGTTTGGCTGTTGCTGAACACCAAACGGAAGGATGCACCCGCAGCACCTGCCGCACAAACGGAAAAGGTGAGGTAACGCATGCCCGAAAGATCGGAGCCACCCATAGGAATGACTACGCGGTCGAGATCGCGCAAACGCCAAGCCGCGCTCATATGCGCACTCTTTTTGTGCGCGAGATCGGGCTTCATGCCTGTGCTTTCAATCAGGTCATACTGGTTCATATCCACCAGGATCTGTGCTTGGCTTTCCTGCCAGGATTCGATCATACTTCTCAAATTCTTTTTCATCTGTCATTCCTCTTCTTTATATGTATTTTTCTCTTATTTCACAGTTTTTGCAAAACGCAGGAAGGCTTCTCTTCCCTCTTTTGTGCATTTGTAAACGCCTGCATCCTCAAGCACCGCCTCAAATGTGCGGCCGATCTCCTTTTGCAAAATCTCACCTGCGTTGTCGTAGGAGAATTGATAATTGGATGCAAAGGAGTTCACCCACGCGGCGTGCTTTGCGGTGCGCTCATCCACGGTGATATCCTTGCCCTCGGCAAGATACATTGCCAAAACGTCCATTTCCTCGCACAGGCGTGCAGGCAGGACGGCAAGTCCCATGACCTCGATGAGTCCGATGTTTTCTTTTTTGATATTGTGCTTGTCCGCATGGGGATGGAAAACGCCCAAGGGATGCTCGTCGGTAGTTAGATTATTGCGCAAAACGAGGTCGATCTCAAAGTCGCTTCCGCGTCTGCGCGAAATGGGGGTAATAGTGTTGTGCGCCTCCCCGTTGGCGAGAGCAAAAATGCCTGCCTCGGGATCGCTGTAGGTGCGCCAAGCCGTCAGGATGCGGTCGGAAAGCTCAATTAAGCTTTCGCGGTTGTGGGAGCGCAGGCGAATGACCGACATCGGCCAATGCAGAATGCCTGCCGTGACGTCATCAAAACCGTCAAAGTGCAAATCCATCTCGATAGGTGCGCGCTCCATTGCAAAGGTGTAGCGACCGCCTTGCATGTGGTCGTGCGAGAGAATTGAGCCGCCCACAATGGGAAGGTCGGCATTTGCCCCCAGCATATAATGCGGAAACTGCTCCACAAAATCCATTTGCTTGATAAAGGTGGAGCGATTGATGCACATAGGTGTGTGCGCGGCGGAGAGCGCGATGCAATGCTCGTTATAATAAACGTAAGGAGAATATTGCAAGAACCAAGGCTCCCCTGCAAGGGTGATGGGAATGAGGCGCAAATTTTCTCTTGCCGCCTGTGTCAAGCTGCCACTAAAGCCCTCGTTCTCGCGGCAAAGCGCACATTTGGGATATCCGCTTGGAATTGCCGTTTTTGCGGCGGCAATGGCGCGAGGGTCTTTTTCGGGCTTGGAGAGGTTGATGGTGATATCAAGATCTCCATATTTGCCGCTATAGATCCATTTCAGATCCTTTTTTGTGCGGTAGGTGCGAATATAATCGGATGCGCGGGAGATATGATAATAATAATCAGTTGCCTTTTGGGGCGACTCTTGATAAAGGGATGCAAACCTGCCCTGCACCTCGCTCGGGCGAGGAGTGAGAATGCCCATCAGGTGTGTATCAAACAAATCTCTTTCGGTAATACTGTTTGCGGGAATGATTTCCTTTTCGGTTGCAATATCGCAAAGCGAGGAAAGAATGACCTCCAAATTGGTAGAGACTTCTCTTTCGGTTGTGGGGGCAAAGTTCAAAACGCCCATCTCGCGACAGAGGCGGTTGCACAAAAAGACGCGATCGCATTGCTCTGCGAGCCCGTTTTGAATAGCATATTCCACAAGATCAAATATTAAGTTGCAAAGCTTTGCCTCGGTCTGCACGGCGCTTTTTCCCCATTTCTCCAAAAAAGATCGGTCGTTATTTATATTATAACATAGTAGAGTTTTTTTGTAAATGGGATTTTTGTTCTTTTTTCAAATTTTTTTTGATTTTTTTTGCAAAAAACTATTGACAAACATCTTTTTGTGTGTTATACTCTTATCGATACCAAATCTCAATAAGGAGCAGCCAAATATGAAACGACGCTCGACAAAGCAACGCGAGATCGTCTATGATGCTCTGATGCAGTTGTATCACCCCACGGCAGAAGAGGTTTACGAATATCTGCGAGGCGCATACCCCACCATTGGTCGTGCGACTGTGTTCCGTAATTTGGCAGTTCTTACAGAGGAAGGAAGAATCGTCAAGCTCTTCTTCCCCGACGAGGTGGCGCATTACGACGCGAATATCGACGGTCATTATCACTTTGTTTGCAGACGGTGTGCAAAAATCATCGATCTGTCGGTCAACAAACGGGTCTTATTCCCTCCCCGTGAAGACTTTGTAGTAGATACCCAAGAGGTCAATCTCTACGGTCACTGCAGGGAATGCTGTGATTGTGTTCAATCTTAGAATTTCTAAAAAATATAAAAAATTTCCACATAATTAAAGGAGAACAAAACAATGAAAAAGTACAGATGCTTGATTTGCGGTGAGGTTTTTGATGTAGCTGACGGTGTTGAACCCGTTTGCCCCAAGTGCGGTCTTAAGGGTAACAAGCTTGAGCTGATTGCTGAGGAGTCCCCCAAGGCTAACAAATACTCCGGCACCCAAACCGAAAAGAACCTTGAAGCTGCTTTTGCAGGTGAGTCCCAAGCAAGAAATAAGTACACCTACTTTGCATCCGTTGCAAAGAAAGAGGGCTATGAGCAAATCGCTGCCCTGTTCCTCAAGACTGCTGAAAACGAGAAAGAGCACGCTAAGCTTTGGTTCAAGGAACTGAACGGTCTTGGTGACACCGCTCAAAACCTCGGCGCTGCTGCTGAAGGCGAAAACTACGAGTGGACCGATATGTACGACGGTTTTGCAAAGACCGCTGAAGAAGAGGGCTTCCCGGAGCTCGCTGCTAAGTTCCGCATGGTTGCTGCTATTGAAAAGCATCACGAGGAAAGATACCGTGCGCTCCTCAAGAACGTAGAAACCGCTGAAGTATTCAAGAAGAGCGAAGTTAAGGTTTGGGAATGCCGTAACTGCGGTCACATCGTTGTTGGCACCAATGCCCCCGACGTATGCCCCACCTGCGCTCATCCTCAAAGCTATTTCGAAGTACACGCTGAGAACTATTAATTTTTATAAGAAATGCGGGGGAACCTTTTTCGCGGAAAAGGTTCCCCCGCACC